>JANOGR010000227.1:0-5221 GCA_031406095.1 Ignavibacteriales bacterium | reverse complement strand
AGGATGATGTTTACGTTTGCGAATTAAACGTTGAAGTGCTACTTGAAGCAGCTGGGGCGACCCGAAAAGTAAAGCCCCCGCCAAAGTTTCCCAGTGTTACGAGGGACCTGGCGTTCGTAGTGGAAGATGTCCTCCCGCAGGTGAAAGTCGAAGAGGCCATCCGTGCGCAAGGGGGGCCAGTATTGAGAGAAGTGACATTGTTTGACACGTATGTCGGAGCACAAACCGGAGTGGGGAAGAAAAGCTTGGCCTATGCGCTGGAGTTTCAGTCGCCGGACAAGACAATGACCGACGAAGAAATCGACCGGCTGATTGCCAGGATTGTGCAGGGTGTGCAGAGAGAGTGCAACGCAGTGCTTCGGAGCTAGCCGTTTTAAGCGGAACGAACAGGGAGGAGACTCGAGCTTTGGCAGAACTTCAGGTTGAATCCGAACCAGCGGGAAAAGTCGATGTCAGGCATCTTGATGAGATTCTGCAACGACTTTGGGAGAAGGCTCGCGTTGTTTCTGAATCGCTGACGCGATTCCGCGAAGAGAATCAGTCCCTCAAGAAACGAGTGACGGACCTGGAACACGTCGAGCGCAAACTCATCTCCGAAATTCAGAAAAGCGACGGGGATTTGCAGAAAGTTCGCAGTGAATTGTTGAAACTCCAATCCAATGGAAGTGACTTGCTCACGAAAGAAGAAAAGGAGGCACTCAAGGCGAGAATTAAGGAACTCATCTCCAGGATTAATTCTCGGTTATGATGTTGTTACGGCTGTACGAACCACCAACGAACGCACGTTTGATTTCTCTGGATAAATGATGACCTACGGCATGAGCGCCAAGAGCATTAAAGTGAAAATATTCGGCAGCGAGTATCCCCTGCGTGGTGACAATGAAGACTTCACCAAGCAGATTGCTGAGTATGTGGATTCGATGCTGACAAAGATTCATGACAAGATACCCGAGCAGCCGCCTCTGACCGTTGCGGTGCTCTCAGCGTTGAATATCACGGAAGATCTGTTCAAAGAACGAGATCGACATCGGGATGATGTCGGCAATCTCGAAAGAGAGATTGTGAAACTATCCAACTATCTCGATAACTGCTTATTGTCGGAGCCAGCGGAGCCGTCAACGTAATTTTCAGCGTTCGTTCTTTTCCATCGCGGAAGTTTTCATAAGCCGCACCGTCAGCCGTAATCAATACCATATTTAAAGAACCTGACATTTCTTTAAATGGGAGCTTGACTCATAAGCGTGGAGTACAAGCCACCTTTCTCCGCCTGAGGCGGGGAAGTGCCCTGCGATGACCTTTCCAGCTTCAGCGGAGAAGAGAGCGGGTCGAGTGGAAGCATGAAATGCTTAGGCGGGCACCCACCGTGTATTCAGGAGGTTCTTTAAATACACTTGATTCTCGGCAGACGAGTGCGGTTTTTTTTATTTCAGATTCGATGTAGGAGGGGGTATGGAACCATATCTATTGATTATTATCGGGGCTGTGATCGGCGGTGCTTCGTTCTTTCTCGGCTGGTTTCTCAATGCACGAAATGGCCAGAACAAGATCGATGGCGCCGAAGCACGGGCGAAGAAAGTTCTTGAAGACGCCGAAAAAGAGGCAAACACGCTCAAGCGCGAAAAACTTCTCGAAGTAAAAGACGAGTGGTACAAGCGCAAGAAAGACTTCGATTCCGAACAACAGTCGAAACGCACCAAAATGCAGGCGTTTGAGAAGCAGCTTCTGTCTCGCGAAGAAAACGTCGACAAGAGGCTGGATGTTCTGAACAAGAAAGAGGCTGCGTTTCAGGGAGCGGATCGCGAACTCCAGGAGAAACGCAAGCAAGCTGATGACCGCGACAAAGAACTTCTGCGGCTGGTCGAGGAGGAAAACTCCCGCCTCGAGCGCATCTCCGGCGTTTCGCGGGAAGACGCGAAGAAAACGCTCATTGAAAACCTGACAGAGCATGCGAAGAGTGAGGCTACCCACATGCTCAAGGACATCCGGGACAAAGCCAAGGAGGAGGCCAAACGGGAAGCGCAAAAAATCATCGTCCAGGCCATCCAGCGCACGGCGGCTGACCACACCGTGGAGACGACCGTGAGTGTGCTCCACCTGGAAAGCGATGAAATGAAAGGCCGCATCATCGGTCGTGAGGGTCGCAACATCCGGGCATTTGAAGCGGCGACCGGAGTGGACGTCATCGTGGACGACACGCCCGAAGCTGTGATTCTCTCGGGGTTTGACCCGTTTCGCCGGGAAGTCGCACGAATGTCCCTGGAAAGGCTCATCGCCGACGGCAGGATTCATCCGACGCGCATCGAAGAGGTGGTGGACAAAGTGCGCAAAGAACTTGAAGAGGAAGTGATTCGCCTCGGCGAGAATACGTTCCTCGAAATGGGCCTCCATGGAGCTCACGCGGAAATCATTCGGCACATCGGACGGATGAAATACCGCTCCAGCTACGGCCAGAATCTATTACAACACAGCATCGAGGTGGCATTGCTCACGGGCATCATGGCGTCTGAGTTGAGGCTTGACCCTGTGGTTGCCAAAAGGGCCGGGTTGCTGCATGACATCGGTAAGACGATCGACCGAAGCGTCGAAGGTCCGCATGCACTGCTGGGATACGAGCTCTGCAAGAAATACAATGAACATCCGATTGTCAGCAACGCGGTGGGCTCGCACCACGAGGACATTCCCATGGAACATCCCATCGCATCGCTCGTCCAGGCGGCGGACGCCATCAGCGGGGCGAGACCCGGGGCGAGACGTGAATCGGTCGAGGATTACGTCAAACGGCTCGAAAAACTTGAAAGCATCGCCAAATCGTTCGACGGTGTTCTGAACACATACGCGATTCAAGCCGGACGTGAAGTGCGTGTCATCGTGAGCCACGAGAAGCTCGATGATGCCGCGGCAGATCAACTGTCGCACGATGTTGCCAATAAAATCCAGCAGGAACTGGATTTTCCCGGACAGATAAAAGTCACCGTCATCAGAGAATTTCGCTCGATTGCGTTTGCGAAGTAGGGTTTGAAAGCGAATCACAACGCAGTTTCATGTGCAAGCGCTACGGGCGACGTTACGCCGCCCTTACCGGGGAATTCGTCTCTTATCGTCGTAAAGTCTCTTGAAACCCAAACGCTCACACATCCTCAAAATCGGAGTCACAGGAGGAATCGGCAGCGGAAAGACTTCCGTTTGCAGGATCTTTGAAAGCCTCGGCACTCCCGTTCTTTATGCGGACGATATCGCGAAGGAAATCAGCAACTATGACCCCATCGTGAGACGTCGAATCACGAGGCTCCTCGGGCCGGCAGCGTATGGTCAGGACGGCTCGTACAACCGCGAATTTGTGGCTTCGAAGATTTTCTCCGACAAAAAACTGCAACAACGGCTCAATGCCATCATCCATCCGGAAGTTGAAAAAGAACTCCAACGTCGGTTTCAAGACTTCGAGCAACAAAATGCAAAACTGGTTGTAGTCGAGGCGGCATTGATCTATGAGGTTGGGTTGGACAAGCAACTCGAGGCGGTGATCGTTGTGGATGCAGGAGAAGGCGAACGAATCCGCAGAATTGTTGCGCGGGATGGAGCGACAGAACAGGATATTCGCAAAAGAATGAGCTTCCAGTGGCCCGTTTCGAAGACGATCGCAAAGGCTGAATACGTCATTCATAATAACGGCACAACGCAAGACCTCGAACACAAAGTGAGATTCCTCCATGCAGTCTTCGAAAACCTTTGAGGAGCGCCAGTTCGAACATCAAGACATGTTCGAAAAGGAGCGCCAGTATTTTTTCCACACCTACAAGCGCCTGAGTCTCGATATCGAGCGCGGCGAGGGCTGTTACCTTATCGCACGCGACGGCAAGCGCTACCTCGACTTGTTTGGCGGGCTCGCGGTCAACGCCCTCGGTTATAACCATCCACGCGTGAAAAAAGCCATTCACGATCAATTGGAGAAATACACACACCTGTCGAATTACTACGTGCAGGAACCTCAGGTGCGCCTTGCTGAACGGCTGATCAAGGTGAGCGGATACAAGAAACTCTTTTTCTCAAACAGCGGTACGGAAGCAATTGAAGGAGCGTTGAAGCTTGCGCGCAAGTGGGGAAAGCCGCTGGGGAAGACCCAGCTTTTCGGGTTGTCAAATTCCTTCCACGGCAGGACCATGGGAGCCCTTTCTCTCACGGAGCGCCCGAAGTATCGTGAGGGATTCGAGCCGTTCCTGCCCAATATTAGCCACATGAAGTTCAACGACGTGCAGGATCTGCGAATGAACGTGAATGACCAGACACTGGGAGTCGTGCTCGAATTCATCCAGGGCGAGGGCGGGATCAACGTCGTGAGCAAGGAGTTTGCCTATGAATTGGTTTCACTCCAGAAAAAACACGGTTTCCTTATCATTGCCGACGAAATACAGGCTGGCATCGGTCGGACTGGAAAGTTTTTCGGGTTCGAGCATTTTGGTGTTCGGCCGGATATCGCTGTGATTGCAAAAGCCATCGGGGGCGGTTTACCCCTGGGAGCGTTTTTGGGGAACGAACGTGTGGAGGATGTCCTGAGCTACGGTGTTCACGGAACGACATTTGGCGGCAATCCGGTTGCCTGCGCGGCGGGTGTCGCCGTGCTCGATGAAGTGCTCCATTACGGGCTGATGAAGAATGCTGAGGAAATTGGCAATGCCATCAAATCCGGCGCCGAAAACTTGAAAAAGGAGTTTCCTCAGCTTCTACTCGATGTGCGGGGATTCGGCTGCATGATAGGTATCGAGCTCGCTATGGACGGTCAACCCATCGTCGATGCGATGCAATCCCGCGGGATCCTGATCAACTGCACCAATACAACCGTGTTGAGACTTCTTCCTCCTTTGAATCTCGCAAAAAAGCACTGCGAAGAGTTTTTGCAGAATCTTCGTGAGGTGCTCCAAACAGTCTCGAAGTAACTTCCTGCCGGGTACTACTTCGAATTCACAAGAACTCCTGATTTTTCATCGAATCCCTGCAAAAGGCTTCTTGTTCAAGAAGTGAGCGCTTGACAAGTGAAAAGAGTTTTCGTACACTCGCTTCCACGTTCTCTCCACCACCACATCCCTTCACTAAGGAGACGGGAGGTTCCTATGGTGTTCCTCTGGCTCATTTGTGGTTTTATTGCCGTTTCGGTTGCTTTCTTTATTCCCGGAAACCAGGCTGAAGTCTGGACGAACCTCAACTCCGCGGGGGTCGCCGCACTTCT
>JANOGR010000223.1:0-3122 GCA_031406095.1 Ignavibacteriales bacterium | reverse complement strand
TCGTGAACCTTCGCCATAACGATGCGAGAGAAGTGCGGGAACAAACGGTGTTCGCCATAAGTCAAATCGAGTCGGGCGAAGCGTTAGACAAACTCATCAGCCTCGCCCGCAAGGCAAATGATTCCGAGGTCCGACGCAAAGCAACATTTTCGTTGGGTCAAAAAGCATCGAAGAAGGCAGCGGGGGCGTTGGAGGATATGCTCGCAGACGATGATAACACAGAGGTTCAAAAACAAGCCCTCTTTGCGTTGGCTCAGATGCGCACCGGTTCGGGTGTGGAAAAGTTGATTCAAGTCGCAAAAGCGCATCCAAAATTGAAGATTCGAAAACAGGCCATCATGTCCCTGGGGAACAGCGATGATCCAAGAGCGAGAGAAGCCCTGATTGAAATCGCACGGCCGAAATAGGCCAGATTGGCGGACAAAAAAAAGCCGATGTATGAAAAACTAAGAGCAGCAAACCACTCTAGCGACGAGCTTGCAGCCTCATGGAAAGTTCGAACACGTTGTTCTTGTAGTTGCGCTCTTCAACCCTGGAGACCTGAAATCCCAGTTTGTTCAAGTTCCCTTCTGTGTTGATGTAGAACCTGACAGGAATGCTTCCCGAGGTTCCGCGAGGAATTTCTATTTCAGTGGAGACAACGAATGTGTACGATTGCCTTGGCAAAATCAGAGTTTTTCCTTCGTTCAATAATTCTTGTCTTGAGTATATATAATTTTGGTAGTCGGGAACGTTGGTGGTGAAGCTAACATAAAACGGTTTGTCGAACGCAGAGCTTCCGACGTTATCGACCTGGACCCTGAATTCGTACGGGACGACAAGTACCTCGACACGCTGGGGAACCAGTCGTGGGCCCGTTGTGAGTATCCGGAAACCGATACGTTTGATAACAAGGTCGGGAAGTGGGTTCCCTTCGTCAATAATATTCGGTGGTGGAGCAGAACTTCGACAGGAACCCCCCAAAAGTGCCAGAAGAATGCAAAGTGTTTTCTTCGTGGGCATTGGGATCTCCCTGATATTAGCTCCCAGTTTGTTGAAGAAGAAAATACGGTGTTGAAAGAAAAAAGGAGGCCCACGAGAGCCTCCCTTTCCCTGAACTTCTTTGACTGCCCTCAGAATGGAATCGGGAACCTTGACACCTTATTTGTCGCCAAAACACTATTCATATCTGTCGTAATAGTCACAATCCCTGTTGCGGCGCTTGATGTGAATGCGTCTAATCCTGAGCCTGCGGGTATATAGGCCGGCACGACGGTTACGGTACCCGGATCTCCAGGATTTATCACCGGGTTTGTCTCGATTTCGCGTCGCATAATTGGTAGGCGGATGCCAAGATCACTCATTCGGCGTCCTTCAAAGAACATGATCTCTTGACGTAACAGATAAAGCATCCAAAGATGGTCAACACCCAGAACGAGTGTATCAACATCGGTCGCATTGACACTCGTGTTTGCAAGCTGTTTGATACTGACGGTAGTTCCAGACCTCCTTTTCACCAAGCTCGTTCGGGGAGAGCTGGTTGCATTTGCCCTCACTCTCACAGTGTCAGCATTTGGGCGAAGGTCGGTGGCGGTTCTGCGTCGAGGATCAACGTCCGCAAAGTTCACCGCTGTGCGGCCGCTTGCAGTTCCCCGTGCGACGTTAATCGCATTTTTCATATTTGTTTTTGCCGTCGCGAGATCGTTATCTGAAAGGTTGGCTTCGGCCAAAATCAGATACATTTCTTCTGCTTTGAGCGCAGGAATTGGGGAAATGCCGGTTGCGTCAGTATATTTTGGATCCAAGAAATCCAACCGCGGCAAGGGTTGGATGTCATTGAGGGCTCGAGTAACGGCAAAGACCCAACCGGTGTTCGTATTTGTCAGTGCGTCGTAGGGTGCAGTGAACATATATGTGGCCGAAAGAGCGAGGGCGGCGTTTGCCGCGGCCGCTGCTTGCGTTTTGTTACCGCGCTGACGATGCGCACGCGCCAAGGCAAATTGTGCAGCTGTTCGAATGTTCGTCGGTGATGTCGGTGCCGTCGTCAGAGCAGCTGTTAAATCAGCAATCGCTAAATCAATAAAGTCATTTGAGCTAATTGCTGGCCCGCCCTCCGTGGATGGAGCGAACGAAAAGTTCTCACCAAGAATTAAGGCCGCCATTCCACGAAAGAATTGTATTTCACCAATTATCGATGGTGCGGAAGCTTGGTCTGGATCCTTGGGAGCGATATCCGTTATTGCAAAAGTGGCCTGGATTCGAAGACTTTGAGCAATGGGATACAGCGAATTGCCGTTCAGTGTCAAGTCATCCGATCGAATCGACCTTGGATCATCGGCTGCGGGTGAAATAAATGTCTGCCAATTGTCGTAGTTGTCCGAAACAACGTCTGTAAAGTAAGCCGTGTTGTCAACGAGATCAGAAAAAGCGAACCTAATGCCCTGCCGAGCGGCTGCCAGAGATCCAGGCTGTCCAACGAGACTTTCGATTGTGATCTGTGGATTTCGGACTTCAGTGGGATCAATAAGCTGGCAGCTACCGATGATGAGAGCAAGCATGACGAAAATACCAACCCTCATCGTAGCTCGAGTCCACAAGGCAACAATATTGTTTTTACTAGACTTGTTCATAGGGATTCTCCATGTTTATCGTGAAGTTTTAAATCATTAGTCTTAGAGTGTGGCATCAAGACCGAATCGCAACTCACGGGGGGCTGACAACGTGAAGAAATTGATCCCACCGATGTCGAGTTGCCGTCCAGCTCTTACCCCATGCAATTCTGGGTCAAATTCCGATACAGGAGTAATGGTCGCTACATTGCGTAAGCTTAAGCTGACTGCCAATCCACGTAAGCCGATGCTCTCATACAGCGAAGATGGTAGCTGATAACGAGCAGAGATTTCGCGGATCTTCAGCCAATCAGCTTTTTCTACCCAAACACTCGAAGCTGTGGCAAATGTATAACCCGGCGGAACTCGATTAATTTCCGGAGCCATTCCACGGAAATATCGTATTACGGATCCCGTGTTGAGAACATATGCACCGTAAGAATAGTCTGCCAGAGCACTGATTCTTAAATCACGGAACAAGGTAATGGTTGTGCTGATCGAACCCGTGTGTTTCGGAGTTGCGCTTCGTCCATC
>JANOGR010000189.1:0-14102 GCA_031406095.1 Ignavibacteriales bacterium | reverse complement strand
CGATACGGCTGTATCTTTCAAGGAAGTTCTGGAGCGTCCGATCAAGAAGGTTCCGCCGCTGCAAGGAAAGACCATCGTCAACCTGTTTTTTGAGCCCTCAACCAGAACCCGGATTTCGTTTGAGCTGGCGGAGCGGCGTTTGTCCGCAGATGTTGTCAACTTTACAACGGCAGGGAGCAGTGTCAGCAAAGGCGAAACACTCAAGGACACGGCACGCAACATCGAAGCGATGAAAATAGACATGGTTGTCATCAGGCATGAAGCGCCGGGTTCGGCGCATTTTCTAAGTCGTGTTGTGGACGCAAACGTGATCAACGCCGGCGACGGCGCACATGAACATCCTACGCAAGCGCTGCTGGACATGTTCACTCTCAAGGAAAAACACGGCTCCCTGGAAAAACTCAGAGTGTGCATTGTCGGAGACATCACACACAGCCGGGTTGCAAGGTCAAACATCTTCGGGCTACAGACAATGGGAGCTGAAGTCTCGGTTTGCGGCCCAGCAACGCTGATACCAAGGGAAATTGAGAGCCTCGGGGTTCAAGTCTTTCATCGGCTTGAAGATGTCGTGCCAAATATCGATGTCCTCAATGTCCTGAGAGTTCAGACCGAAAGGCAAAAGAGCGGGTTGTTTCCGTCGCTAAGGGAATATCACCGGTTTTTTGGTGTTACGCGGGAAAAGGTTGCGAAGGCCACCAAACCGATTACGATCATGCATCCGGGTCCCATCAACAGGGACGTTGAACTTTCGGCTGATCTGGCGGATAGTGAACATTCGGTGATTCTGCAACAAGTTACCAACGGAGTCGCGATACGAATGGCGGTTTTGTATCTCCTGGGAGCAAGTTCATGACAGAAACAAACAACGTTCACCTTAAGGGCGGCCGGCTCATCGATCCCATATCCGGTCGCGATGAATCACTCGATATACTTATTCGAGACGGGATGATCGAAAAAATAAACGCAAGGCTTTCTGCTGATTCTTCCTATGAAGTCATAGACCTGAAGGGAAAAATCATCGCTCCGGGTTTCATCGACATGCATGTTCATCTACGGGAGCCCGGGTTTGAACACAAGGAAACGATTGAAACCGGCTGCTTATCGGCGGCATTTGGCGGAATGACAGCCGTGTGCTGCATGCCGAATACGAGCCCTACCATCGACGATGAGTCTGTTGTGCGATACATACATGAGAAAGGCAAAAAGGTGTGCGGGGGGATCGTCGATGTCTATCCGATTGCGGCAGCAACAAAAGGGCGATTGGGGGAGGAGCTTTCTCCGATGGCCGAGCTCGTTGAAGCGGGTGCGGTGGGATTCACAGATGACGGCAGCCCTATTGCAAGCGCTGAGATCATGAGGAGAGTCTTGGAATATTCGTCCATGTACGGAGTCCCCATCATTCAGCATGCCGAGGAGCACTCGATGACAAAAGGTGGGGCGATGAATGAAGGAAAGGTGGCTACCCGGCTGGGTGTTCCCGGTATTCCATCCATCGCGGAAGAAATCATGGTTCAGCGTGATATTCAACTGCTCACATATTTCCCGGCTGCGAGATACCATGTGGCTCACATCAGCACGCGTGGAGCGCTGGAGGACGTGCGCAGGGCCAAGAAAGCGAAGCTCAACGTGACATGTGAAGTTACCCCGCATCATTTTACACTCACGGACGAAGTGGTTTCAGGGTTCGATACGAACACGAAAATGAACCCGCCTCTTCGGACCTCGGACGACGTAGAAGCCATGAAACTTGGTCTCAAGGACGGAACCATAGATGTCATCGCGACCGACCATGCCCCTCACACCATCGACGAGAAAGATGTCGAGTACACGGAGGCTCCCTTCGGGATCGTTGGCCTTGAGACTGCTCTTGGCTTGGCGATTTCTGAACTTGTGGTGAAGAACTATCTCTCTTTGTATCAGCTTGTGGAGAAGTTTTCAACCAATCCGAGACGAATTCTCTCTCTTCCATCGATACTCATACAGGAGGGCGAAAAAGCGAACCTGACGCTGTTCGACCCCTCTGCTGAATGGGTCGTTGACCGGCAAACCTTCAAGTCCAAATCAAAGAACACTCCGTTTCAAGGAAGACGTTTGCAGGGAAAAGCATTAGGGATTTTCAACAATAAGAAGTCGTTTTTCTTCGCTCGATGATCGTTCAGAATTCTGAACGAAAAGACCCGCCTAAAGGACATTCACTTCCCGCTGGTTGTTAAATTCTTACGATTTACGCATTTGTCATGGCATGTTCATTGCCTCTAAGGTCTCAATTGCTTTTTGAAAGGGATTGGCCATGAAAACTATGATTGCTCTGCTGCTTGCCTTTGTTGTCGGATGCAAACCTTATGAGATTGACAGAACTCCCCCAGCGTCTCCTCGTGGAATCAAGACAGTCTCTTTGGACAACGCGATAGAGATCCAATGGTTTCATAACACAGAGCCTGACCTGAAAGGCTACAACATATGGGTGAGCGCTGAATATGAGGGCCCCTATACGTTGATAGCGACGACATCTGACGTCACCTTTGTTGATAATGGAGTTCGTAACGGCCAGACGTCATACTACGCTCTTTCTGCACTCGATTTCGAAGGAAACGAAAGCAGCCTGACGAAGGATGTCGTTTACGACACTCCGCGTCCTGAAGGATATGGCGTGGTACTCAATGACTATGTTTCGACTCCAGGCCTGGCCGGGTATGATTTCTCAACCTATTCTGTCGGACCATACAACGACCGATACACAGACTTCTTCTTTGAAAACGCTTCCGGCGATCATTACCTGAATGTGTGGAATGACAGCGATATTCAGGATATGGGCTATACGAAAAATATCGACGAAATCTCTGTCGCTCCCGTGTCAGGTTGGGCCCCTTCGAAATCGGCGGAGGCGATTGTGGGTCATACTTACGTGATTTGGACATGGGACGATCATTACGCAAAAGTTCGAATAAAGGAAGTGTCGAATTCAAGAGTCGTTTGTGATTGGGCGTATCAGACAGCTGTCGGGAATCCTGAAGTCAAGAGGGACGTCACTTTCGATGGGAAAAGAAAGCCGTTGACACGCCCCTTTGCTGGGTCAAAGTAAAAATTGGAGGTTTGTCGGGGAGCGGCGATGTGACGTGGGTTGGTAGTGCGGATGAATGCTCACAGCGCCGCTTTTCCTTTTATTGATTTTCAAGCGCTTTTGTAATAAGTTTTCATCTATGCGATTCGCTTCTTGTATCATAGTTCTTTTTGTTTCGACGCTCGCTTTTGGCCAGGTTCATAACCTGCTGGACCGCCGCAAGGCCATCGCAGTACATCAAACCAGTGACGCCGCTACGATGCTGCAGAAAATCGAAAAGGGCATTGAGCGCGGTTCTGTGTCTGAATTCTCTCCGTTTTTTTCCTCCCAGGTTTATCTGAGTTTTTTGGGTCAGGAAGGGTACTACTCGTCCAACCAAACGACATCGGTTTTGCAGAATTATTTCCAAACCATGAAGCCGCTGTCTTTCTCATTTTCCAGTTATCAGGACAAGGGAAACAACCCTTACGCGACCGGTCGCCTGACGTACGCTCTGAAGGGAACTCGTGAGTCGGCACAGGTTTATGTTTCTTTAGCACGCCAGGAATCAAAGTGGGTCATTACGCAATTCAACATTTATTGACCAACCAATAACGCCTCGTTCATGAAGCTTCATACCTATGGGATCGGACGCCCCGTTGTGTGGGGCTTTTTTGTTTGTCTCCTCTCCATGGGGGCAGTGAGAATTATCAGCCAGGTTGTCTCGGAGAACGCCCGGAGTTCATGGGCGAAGGATGAGTCGTACTCAGACCTGAAAATCCAGGCCACTGTGATCCAGGCATTTCAGGAGAAGTACGGAGAGTTGTTTCGGATTATTGAACATGTGAAATCTGATTCGGCCCTGTTTGCAGAGCTGCGAAGAAGCGACGAGCAAGGAACAGTCGAAGCTTTTACACGCTTGAGCCGGCATAGCCAACGTTTCGAGTCAACGATTGACATTGTTGACCCCAGAGGGACGATTGTGGCCTGGTCCGGCAGGAGCATTACATCCGGCTATGAACGATTTCTCCCACATAACGGCGGTGATTCGTTCGTAGTCATTCTTCAAAGCGGGCTGCATACGTACGTGTCCGCCGGAGTTCTGATGGAAAAGAAGGATTTTTATGTGATTGCGAGCAGACCCCTTGAGCTTCAATTTCCCATCTCGAACAGGTTCGTATCGAGAATAAGTTTTAGCGACGAATTGACCCGGGCCACAGGGACAGAGGTTCGAATCGCCCTCAATACAACGTCACAAATCCATTCCCACGAAAAGACACGGTTTGTTCCTCTGCGCGATCTGGACGGCAGAACCATTGCGTATACCTTCTTTGTTCCTTTCACTTTGAATACGATTCTTCAATCAGTTGAAGCCGAATCCGGGCAATGGACCAGATTTCTCACGGCCCTGGCTGTGTTGTTTTTTGCAGTTGCTGTCTGGCAAATCAGCAGGAGGTTCCCGTCATTGCTCCTTCGCGTTACCGTGCTTACCGTCCTGACCTGGCTTGTACGACTCACCTGGCGAATACTGGATTTTCCCGGCGAGTTGATCGGGGGTAATTTCTTTAGCGCAACGGTGTACTCCTCTCCATTTTACTTCGGCTTGACGACTTCAGTTGGAGAACTGTTTGTGAGCGTGTTTGCGTTGTGTCTCAATTCCGTAGCTATTTGGTACAATCTCCGGGATCACAAACCCTCTGGTCTACGAGACCTCAAAAGTGTAGTGGCCTGGGTTGTTGGCATGGTGCTCTTTTTTGTCCTGTTTATTTGGGGAGTTCGAGGTTATGCTGAAGCCATTCGCACCTTCGTGTTTGACTCGACTCTGGAATATCAGGATGCTTCAGCGCTGGTTCCAGACGTGTATGTTTCAACCATGTATATGAATATCCTCCTGTTAACGACAGCGGTTCTGAGCATCCTGACTGTTGCTTTGCAGCATGTGAGAAATGTCTGGCGCGGGACGCCATTTTCGAGCTTGCCGTGGTGGCTGGCTTCCACGATCATGTATGGTTTTTCCTTCGGGTTGTTCATGCTGGTCAGCTCCTCGCCGCATTTTCCATTATATCACCCGATCCTGGTCTTCGCTGTTGGTCTCGTCCTCGTGGAGTTATTGACAAGAAATAATTCAGCAGGTTCAGGCCCCTCGTTTACAAAAACGG
This sequence comes from Ignavibacteriales bacterium, assembly GCA_031406095.1. Classification (GTDB taxonomy): domain Bacteria; phylum Bacteroidota; class Ignavibacteria; order UBA10030; family UBA10030; genus JANOGR01. The sequence goes on along the minus strand of JANOGR010000189.1, from coordinate 8,903 downwards.
CCACACTTTTTATCTTTTTGTCTTTTGTCGTCGCCATGCCGATTCTTGATGTTCGAATCCACGAAAAGGAACGACAGCAAGTTCGAACACTGGTGGACACTTTTCTTCGCCCGGTGGACAGTTGGCTCTCATTTGTCCTGACGGACGGATTGAGAACGGTCAGAGACCAGTTCCAGGCTTCCTTGTTCGACCCACAGGAAGACAGGAGCAACTCCATGGCATTTTCACTCTGGGCACGAACATTGATGAGTCACGAAGGGTTTAATTCGGGCGTGATCGTCTATGCACAGGATGGAAAAGAGCTGAGCCGGTTTTCTGTCGGCATGACAACCTTTGAACAAAAAGAGTTGCTCAATAAGTTATTTGACGGAGAAGAAGAAACTGTTCAGGTGATCGAGAGAGTCGAATCCGGCGCGAAGGAAAAATCGTACGGGTTGTGGAGCTCGCTGAGGGATGAGAACAACCGTCTTCTTGGAAGTGTGGCGTTGATGTTGTCTGCAAGTCAAAGGGCGCTCTTCCGGGGTGAAGCGATTGAAGCGATTCGACCCGTTTCCCTGCCGGCCTTTGAAAGCTCTTTCCGGGAGGTGGCTGTTTCAGAATTTCGTCGCGGCAGTCTCGTATCGACAACCATGAATGATTGGTATGGATCGATGCCCCTTTCGGACGATGTGATGGACAGGATGGCAAAGGAAAAGACCGGTTATGTATGGAAGACCGAAATCGTCGGATCCAGAGAATTCGAGTCCCTGTACGCGGCGCCGGAAGGTCCCGATGGACGGATTATGGTGGTCAGCCTCGAGAGTCATGACCTCCGCTGGCACCTGCTCGATGTTTTGAAAGTGTTTATGATCTATGCCGCCTTGCTGTTATGCATTGCTGTGGTGAATTGGTTTTTCGCCAAACGAAAATCAGAAGTCACAACGATCGGGTTCCGGGGGAAATTGGTATCGGCGTTCGGGATCCTCGGAATCATCCCGCTTTTCCTTCTGGGTTACTATAACAGGCAGGTGGCGTCCGAACGGCTGCAGGAGAATATCACGCGTACTTTGTCCTCGGACCTTGAATTGGTGGAGCAAAGAATCCTCGGTGCGGTTTTGGATGAGGAGGATTTCCAGCGAGGTGTAAACAATGATTTCTGTGAAGTCATCGCGGCGGAAATCGGCGTCGATTTTGCTGTGTTTCGTCGGTCGGAATTATTGTCGAGCAGCCGGCCGGAGCTCTATCAGTCCAAGATCCTTGATTCAAGGCTTCCGGGCCGGGCATTTGCGAACGTTGTTCTCCTGGAAAAGGCGCTCTATGTTGAGTCTGAGACTGTGGGGGAAGTTGAGTATGCAGTTGGGTACAAACCCGTATTCTTCGAGAGAAAGTTCGCCGGCGTCATCGCAGTTCCGACACTCTACCGTCAGCGGGAAATCGAAGAAGAACTGGCTCAGCGGAATGCTTTTGTCTTTGGAGTCTATACGTTGGTTTTTGGACTGGTCCTGGTGATGAGTTTCGTTGTTGCAAACCGACTCTCACGGCCGATTCGGGAACTTACAAAAGCAGCTGATGAAGTCGGAAAAGGGAACCTGGATGTGTCGCTCAAGCCCACCTCTTCCGATGAAGTGGGAAACCTGACCAGAACTTTTAATGAAATGGTCCGGGAGTTGAAAACAAGCAGGGAAGAACAGAAACGCACAGAGCGAGAAATGGCCTGGAAGGAAATGGCGAAGCAGGTTGCACACGAAATAAAGAACCCGTTGACTCCCATGAGATTGTCCGTTCAACACCTGCGGCAGGTTTTTAAGGAAAAGGCGCGTAATCGGGAATCAATTCTTCAACAGGTTTCCAAGATATTGATAGACCAAATCGATGCCCTTTCAAGGATCGCCACGGAATTTTCTCGATTCGCGAAAATGCCCGAAAGGAAGTTTGAGCGAGTCGATATTCAAGAACTGCTTGGGGAAAGTGTCCTCCTTTTCAGGGATGTCCGTGGAATTGAATTTCGCACAAAATATTCGGATACTCCAATCCACCTCGTGGCGGATAAAGACGAACTGCGCAGGGTGTTTATCAATATTTTCCGGAACGGAGTTCAAGCGATGGAACGCGGCGGAGTGATCACCGTGGAATCGAGCGTCGAGTCCAATTGTTGTGTCGTGAGAATATCCGACACAGGGATAGGAATCCCTCACGAAACAGGTTCCAGGGTGTTTGAACCGAATTTTTCCACAAAAACTGACGGCATGGGTTTGGGGCTGGCCATTTCTCAGAGAGCAATTCAGGATATCGGAGGGACGATTACCTACCAAAGCGTTCCGCAAATAGGAACGACTTTTGAGATCAGCCTTCCCGTATGACCTCTTTTGCGGCTGAATTGCCAACTCTCGTGTGTCGACGATTCGACCAACTCGGCGGAGTCCGATTTGGGTTTAGTTCCAGGCAGGGGGGCAGAAGCCCTTTTCCTTTGGGAATGAACCTTAGCTTCAACGTTGGCGACTCGCATGAGAACGTTGTTGAGAATAGAGCACGATTTTTTCGTTCGCTGGGAATCGATGAAAGCCGGGTCGCTTTTCCCCTTCAATGTCATTCGGCCCGCGTGGTTCGTGTGCGGTCGGCTGGTTCATACGACTCAAGCGATGCATTGATCACCAATGATCCGCAATTGTTTCTTGCAGTCACTGTGGCAGATTGTGTTCCGATTTTCTTCTACGATCCGATTGTAAAAGCGGTCGCATCTGTTCATGCAGGGTGGCGGGGTGCCTCGTTGAAGATAGTTCCTGCAGCGGTGGAAGCCATGAAGTTCGAGTTTAACTCCAATGCCTCCAACCTGATTGCATTTGTCGGTCCGTCTGCCCGAGTGTGTTGCTACGAAGTAGGCCCAGAGGTAGCCGAGAAGTTTGATGCTCGTTTCACCGTTCAACAAAAAGGAAAGTTGTTTCTTGACCTCAAAGGGGTCATTCATGATCAACTGAGTGCCCATGGCGTCATGGAGGAGAACATTGAAATGAGTGATTTTTGCACAATCTGTAACCCGGATCTTTTTCACTCGTACAGACGGGACAAAGAACGATCCGGCCGAATGATGGGGGCTATTGGACTGACATAATTATGTGTGGAATTGTTGGATACATAGGTCCCAAGGACACGCTGCCGATCCTGATTGAAGGGCTCAAGCGTCTGGAGTACCGGGGTTATGACTCAGCCGGAATTGCTCTTTCCAGCAACGGCAAAATCCTTGTTCGAAAAAAAGCGGGAAAAGTAGCAGACCTTGTGGCGGACCTCAAGAAATCGAATGGACTGCCGCAGGCTCATCTTGGCATGGGGCATACCCGTTGGGCTACTCATGGTCAACCGAATGATATCAATGCTCATCCCCATATCGATTGTAAAGGTGAGATTGCCGTAATCCACAATGGCATCATCGAAAACTACCTTGCCATAAAGACCAGACTTGAACAACGAGGACATGTTTTCAAGAGTGAGACTGACACCGAGATTCTCGCTCATTTGATAGAAGAAATCTACAAAACAAAGAAGGACTTGTTTGCTGCTGTGCGCCTTGCTCTTCGGGAGGTGCGAGGCACCTATGGGCTGGTGGTTCTTTCAACACATGAGCCGGACAAGCTCATCGCGGCGCGGATGGGGAGTCCACTGATTCTGGGTCTTGGGGAGGGTGAAAGCTTCGTTGCGGCTGATGCAGCGGCCATTATATCCCATACAAGACAGGTTGTGTACCTTAACGATGGCGAGGTGGCGGAAGTCACTGCCCACGGCTTCGAGACAAAGACAATTTATGATGTATCAATCGACAAGGCGATAGAAGAAATTACCTTTGACCTTTCCCAGATCGAGCGTGGCGGCTACGAGCATTTCATGATGAAGGAGATTCACGAGCAGCCGGAGACGATCCGGAATGCGATGAGAGGCCGTTTGCTTGTGGAGGAGGGAAATGTTCGTCTGGGTGGTCTTGAACATGTGAGGGATAAGTTGTTGGATGCAAGGAGGTTCATCATTATCGGCTGCGGAACATCGTGGCACGCGGGGCTTGTCGGCGAATATATGCTCGAACATATAGCCAAGGTGCCAACGGAGGTCGAATACGCTTCGGAATTTCGGTACCGTAGTCCCGTGATCACGAAAAATGATGTTGTTTTCCTAATAAGCCAAAGCGGTGAAACTGCAGACACGCTGGCGGCTTTGCGCGAAGCGAAAGCAAAAGGGGCCACAGTGCTTGGCATCGTAAACGTTGTCGGGAGCAGTATTCCGAGAGAAACCCAGGGAGGCGTGTACGTTCACGCCGGGCCGGAGATCGGAGTCGCTTCGACGAAGGCTTTCACGTCTCAGCTCACCACGCTCGCCCTGATAACGCTCATGATTGCGAGAGAGAAGGGGATGAAGAAGGAGGAAGCAGTTATTTTGACGAGAGAGCTTGACGCCATTCCTGGAAAAGTTTCTCAGATATTTAAGAATGTAGAGCCCATTCGGGCTCTTGCGAGGGAATTCAGGGATTCAAAAAATTTCCTTTTCCTTGGACGAGGGGCGAATTTCCCCGTCGCGCTGGAAGGAGCGCTCAAATTGAAGGAAATCTCGTACATTCATGCCGAAGGTTATCCTGCGGCGGAGATGAAACACGGGCCTATTGCGCTTATTGATGAGAAGATGCCGGTGGTGTTCGTGGTCCCGAAGGACTCGATTTATGAGAAGGTCATAAGCAATATTCAGGAGGTCCGGGCGAGAAAGGGGAGAATCATTGCCATCGCAAACGAAGATGACGATGAAATCAACTCGATGGCAGACTATGTGATTCGAGTTCCGCGTACATACGGTTTCTTCGGGCCTATCCTGAATGTCATTCCTCTGCAATTACTTGCATACTACATGGCTGTGGAAAGAGGATGCAACGTTGACCAGCCCAGAAATCTTGCCAAAAGCGTGACTGTTGAATAGCGAGTATTGCATCTTTTTTAAATGTTGTTATTCTTACATCTGCGACATTCGATATCGGGAGGAACAAACACGTGAATGACAGTCTTCGATTTGCGTCCACGGATTGGGCGCTGATTCTTGGAGCCTCGAGTGGATTTGGCGGCGCAACGGCCGTCGCGCTTGCGAAGCACGGCATGAACATTTGCGGTGTCCACCTTGACCGGGCCGCGACGATTCCAAACGTTGAGAAAATCAAGGCCGAAGTGGAGAAGGCAGGAGTCAAAGCTCTTTTTTCTAACGTGAACGCAGCCGATGAGGATAAAAGGAACGAAGTCCTCGATGCACTAAAAAAGGAGACCGACAAGACACCAGGAGCCTATGTGCGGGTGCTCATGCATTCGCTCGCATTCGGCACCTTGAAGAAGTATATCGGGGCAGACCCGGCCAACATGATGACCAAGGCGCAGATTGAAATGACGATTGATGTCATGGCAAACTCCGTGGTGTATTGGACCCAGGGGGCGTACGTGCGCGGTCTCCTGAAAAGAGGGTCTCGCATTTACGGAATGACAAGCTCGGGTGGGCGGAAGCAGCTGCCAAGCTACGGTGCGATCTCAGCTGCAAAAGCCGCGCTCGAATCACATTTGAGACAGCTGAATGCCGAACTGGCCATCGAAGGCATTACGGCGAACCCCATTATGGCAGGGGTAACGCAAACGCCGGCGCAGCAAAAAATCGCGCATGCGATGGGAATGCTGGAGATCGCAAAAGCGAAGAATCCGCAAAACCGTCTTACGACCCCTGAGGATGTGGCAAAGGCAATTGTTCTTTTCTCTCATGAGTACGGCGATTTTATGGGAGGGCATTTGATTGGAGTTGATGGGGGAGAGGACACCTGCGAATACGTCGGACAAAAGGACTCGAGGGATCTCGGTTGAGACTCCTTTGATTTTGAAGTGATTGTTTGGTATACTGCGATTGGTGCGGGAGTCAGACGCACCATTTTTTTTTGGTGTATGGTTCTTCATGAAGTTAGCTTCGCCCTAACGGACGCTAAGTTCAGAAAGCCTTTTGCGATAGAAATCATTCGGATCCCGCTGTTGTTTGGCGGGAAAAAGCCGTGTGTCAAGATTTGCTTTGCTAAGCGTGATGTAGATTCGAATCCCGACAGAAAGCGTCGGGATCCTAAGTTTTTCATCAAAGTTAGATTCGCTGTCGCTCGCTAACTTTGGAAAAACTTGGACAGGTAGCTCAGTCGGTAGAGCAACGGCCTGAAAAGCCGTGTGTCGCCAGTTCGATTCTGGCCCTGTCCACTCAAAATCGCCACTTTTGACCTCGGGGGAGGCGCCGATCTCATCCATCAACTCCATTCTGCTGATGAAGCCTTTATCCCGCCACAAAAAATTCCTCGCTCTTTCGATTGCGACCATGTGGACGACTGTTTTTGGACAGCCCACATTGCATCTTCAGCCGAATCAAAACGTTTATAATCTAAGTCACTACGCTCAAATCTTAGAGGATTCAGAAAAGGGTCTTGACCTCCGCCGGGTTGCAAGTCGAGAATATCTTTCAAAGTTCGCGCCTGCTGCTCGCGAAGTTCTGAGTTATGGCTACACAACGTCGGCAATCTGGGTAAAGGTTTCGCTGATAAATGCAAAATTGGAAGATGCGGAATTCGTGCTGGAGGTGGCGTATCCGCTTCTCGAAATTGTTGATTTCTTTCTGACGGATGCCCGGGGAAATCTGACTGCGTCGGGACGGAGTGGAACGGCTGTTTCTCGTAACAGTCCAGTAATGGACAGGAACCACACGTTTCGCTTTTCTCTCAAGTCAGGCGAGGAAACGACTCTTTTTGTGCGAGTTGAATCTTCCGGTGCAGTGGTCCTGCCCATCTCACTCTGGACGGAATCCGAATTTGTCCGAAAAAACAACGAGGAGTATTTGATCCTCGGTCTGTACTATGGCGTGCTCCTTGTGATGATTCTCTATAATCTTATTCTCTTCGCGTCCTTCCGCGATGTGATATACCTCTATTACAGTATTCTCGTCGCGGGGTATGGAGTCACCCAGTTCAATTTTGACGGACTTCTGTCAATGTATGTTTTGCAGGGCCAGCCGTGGTGGATACAGCGTATTTTCCCCATTTCTTTCGCTGTGAACAGCGTTGTGGTTCAGATTCTGACCCAGCGATTGCTCGGGACGGCAACGTCGGCTCCGATGTATGACAAACTGATGAATATTTCTAAAATCATCGGATCTCTCTGGTTTATCGCGGTTTTTTTTCTGCCCGCCAGGCTATCGTACCCCATCTCTTCCGTCCTTACAGCGCTCGCTGTCGTGGTCATCATTCCTCCCGCTGTCATCCGATGGCGGCAGGGATATCAACCTGCAAAGCCGTTTACGCTTGCGATCCTGGCGCTTTCTGTTGCCGTCTTCATTCGAATGTTTAGAAACCTTGGAATTATGGCAGACGCATCTGTTACAATTCACACTGTCCATTTTGGCACGTTACTAGATGCGGTGTTCCTCTCTCTTGCGTTAGGTGATCGGATCAACCTCAGGAAGATAGAACACGAGGTAGAAAAGGTAAAACTGCGGGACAGATTGGCACGTGACCTGCACGATGACCTTGCATCCACATTGGGAAGTATTTCTCTCTTTGCCTCATCGCTGAAGAACGTGCTGAAAAAATCTTCGCGTGAAACGAGTCAGCTTGTTGACAAAATTGGATCACTTTCTCTCGAAGCTGTTGATGCAATTGGTGATATTGTTTGGTCAGTTTCGCCCGAAAGAGACACGTTGAACAATCTGCTCATCCACATTCGCGATTTGGCCTCGCAGGTCTGCACGGCGAACAAGATCCAGTACGACGTCCAAGTAAGAACCAGTGCTGGCGATGTTTGGGTGAGTCCGGATGTACGGCGGAATGTATACCTCGTGTTCAAGGAGGCATTGAACAATGTCGTAAAGCACTCAAAGGGAACGCTGGTCACAATTCGCGCGGGCATGACGGGCAACACGCTTGTACTGAACATTGAGGACAATGGCCGTGGATTCCGTTCCGACGGAGAAACGGGTCGCGGACACGGTTTGCGCAACATGGAAAAGCGGGCAAAGGAAATCCGAGGACAGTTGAGAATTGAATCCAGCCCAGGCAAAGGGACGCGAATTACTCTAATAAAAAGAATGACATGATTGTGTCATTGTCCTTCAAAAGGCAGTTCACCAACTTGAAATCGAATACGATATGCCCATTCGAGTAGCCATAGTAGAGGATCACGATGACTTCCGCGAGGGATTGGCTCACGTCCTTCAGAGCACAGAAGGGTTTCGCTGTGCGGGCAGTTTTTCATCCGTGGAAGAGGCTCTCAGAAAATTTCCCGCAGCCGATGTAGTCCTGATGGATATCGGCTTGCCAGGGAAGTCTGGGATTGACGGCGCTCGGCTTGTCCGCGAAAAATTCCCAAAGACGCAGATTATCATGCTGACGGTATTCGAGGATGACAAACATATCATTGAGGCGGTGGGGTCCGGAGCGAACGGGTACATCCTCAAGAAGACTCCACCCGCAAAAATCCTGGAGGCCATTGAGCAAGCCGCATCCGGCGGCATGCCGATGACCCCGTTCGTGGCGCGGCAGGTGGTTGAGATGTTCCGCCGCCATATCCCATTGAAACAAGAGCATGTGTCGCTTACTGAGCGCGAGAAAGAAACCCTCGCCCTGCTCGTCGACGGAATGAACTATGGCATGATTGGCGACAAGCTGTTTATCAGTCTTGATACTGTCCGCAATCACATTCGCCACATTTACGAGAAACTCCACGTTCACTCCAAATCTCAGGCTGTAGCCCGCGCGATCAAAGAAGGTCTGGTCCGATAAAAAAGTTGATCAGCTTGCTTGCCTTATCATCTTGATGTTTGCTGACATGATTTAGGGATCAAAAACCTTTCTTTCCTGCTTTCCTTCTTTTCTTAGCCACACGGTAATTCATTTC
>JANOGR010000137.1:0-33082 GCA_031406095.1 Ignavibacteriales bacterium | reverse complement strand
CTCCAACCGCCAAACCCACCCGAGGAAGGGCCGCCATCTCCCCGAGAAGAATAGCCCCAGCCGGGATAATACATCCACCCTTTTCGTCCGATGACGTAGCGTCTTCGGGAAACAATCATGGGGAGCAAGAAGATAAAAAACACGGCCACAAACACCAACACAAGAACCCCTGCAATCACGGGCGCTTCTTTTCCTTTTGAATCGGCTGAATACTCCCCTGCGGTCGCCTTGATGATGGCAGAAACTCCGTTCGCCAGGCCGGCAAAATAGTTTTCTTCGCGGAACATCGGCTTCATCTCTTTCTCGACAATCTGGGAACAGATGGCGTCCGTCAATGATCCTTCAAGCCCGTAACCGACCTCGATTCGCACAAGGCGGTCCGTTTTGGCCACCACGACAAGCGCACCGTTGTTTTTGTTTTTCTGCCCGATGCCGTTTTTCTCAAACACCTTGTTCGCAAATTCCTCAATGGAACCGCTCCCCATCGAACTCACAACTAATATGGCAATCTGCGTTGAGGTTGTGTCCTCGAAGTTTTTCAGCCTCGTCTCAAGAAAATTCCATTCCGTGTAACTCATGGTATTCGTAAAATCCGTAACTCGCTGGTCCAGCTTCGGAAGGTCCGGTTGGGCGACCGACCGACCGACTGAGAGAAACAGTACAGCGAGGAGCATTGACAGCGGCGACAATTTCTTCATTAGAATTTCACTTGCGGCGCTTTGTCAGCTTCTGAAACGGACTTGAAATACTGAATCTCCTTGAACCCCGCAAAACTGGCAACCATCGAACCGGGAAATCTTCGGATCCTGAGGTTGTATTCCTGGACAGCCTCGTTGAAACGGCGCCGTTCGACCGCAATGCGATTCTCGGTGCTTTCAAGCTGAGACTGAAAAGTCAAAAAATTCTCGTTTGATTTGAGGTTGGGATAATTCTCTGCCACCACGAGCAAACGCGACAGAGCTGAGCTCAGCCCGTCCTGGGCCTGCTGGAACCTGGAAAACGCCTCGGGGTCGCGCAGAACCTCCGGGGTCACTTTTAACTGGCCAACACTCGCCCGCGAAGCAGTGACATTCTCCAGAACTGTGCGCTCTTGTTTGGCAAACCCCTTGACGGTTTCCATAAGGTTTGGAACCAAGTCGTAGCGTCTTTGATACACGTTTTCAACCTGACTCCACGCTTCCTTCACCCCCTCATCCCTGCTGATAATGCCATTATACGTGGACAGCACCCAACCGCCGATGATCAGCAAAACAACAATGACAGAACCGATGACAATGAGTCCTTTGTTCATTTCTTGTTCCTTTGTTGCATCGTTAATCCTGAAAAACCAAAATAGTGCCGGAATAGCAAGACACCCATACCTGTCGCTCCTGAGGGTCGTACGTGACTCCGATGGGATGATGATCTGTCGCAACTGTTTCAAGAACCTTCATTTCTTTGCAGTCAATCTTGCTCAGCGTGTTTGATTCATAGTTGGCGACGTATGCAAACTCGCCGTTTTCTGAAAGGACAAAGCTGCGGGGAGTGTCGCCCGTTTTTACTTTCTTGACGACTTGGCCTGTTGCCAGGTCGATTTTCGCGATCGAACTCTCAGCATTGAGAGAAGCGTAAAGGTATTTGCCGCCCGGGTCAAGCGCCAGGTGTCTCGGAGAACGGCCGACTCCGCTTATCCAGGAAACAGAAAAGGAATGAAGATTCACCACAGCAATGTCGTAAGAACCCATGACTGCCACGTATGCCAATGTCGATGCGGAATCGACCACAATACCGCGAGGATAGCGGCCAAGTCGAATCCGCTTCACTTCCAGGTCACGTTCCGTGTCGATGACACTGAGGTCGCCGCTGCACCAGTTGCTCACGAGAACCCAGCGACTATCGGGTGATGCGGCAATGTATTTGGGCACCGATCCGACAGCGACACCTTTTTCGATTTTCAACGTCTCCGTGTTGATCCGATACACATAACTGATATCGAACTTGCCGGATTCACAGGAATCATTCCCAGGGTTTGTAAAACCGGCGCCGAACATCTGATAGTTCGAAACCCAGGCATACTTGCCGTTGTGCGAGAAAGCCGCCTCAACCGGGGCCCCGCGGTACTCTCCGCTATGTTTTAACGGATCGAGCTTGTCAGATTTGATCTTGTCCGGAATCGTCGCCACGAGGTTATACTCGCGGTTGTAGACGGTGATCGAGTGTCTATACATCATGTTCTGTGCAAAGAAGAGTCCGGTTCCGGAATGGACAATGGATTTCGGAGCGATATTTCCTCTGATTTTTTTCTTCAACTCGAGTGCAGAGCTGATACACGTCAGAAACAAAACCGGCAGAATAAAAAAGAATTTCGAAAACATGACTCGATATTTTACCAAAAGTTCGGCCTAAAAACAAGAAACACGGATTGCTTTTGCGTAGCGTCTTCGCTAGATTGCATTCGTTTATGACGACCCAATCAGGCGAAATACGGAAGACGGTGCTGGTTGTCGACGATGAAGAGACAATTCTTCAGATGGCTAAAAGATATGTGATCAACGCCGGTTATGAACCGGTTCTTGCCCGGAGCGCGGAGGAAGCCCTTTTGGCAATCGCAAAACACGTCCCGGACCTCGTGTTGCTTGATGTGATGATGCCGGAGATGTCCGGGTTTGAGCTTTGCCGAAAATTCCGTGAGGATGCACGCCTGAAAAAAGTGCCGATCATCATTGTGACCGCCCTCCATTCGAAATCAGACGAGGAAACTGCACTCAACTGTGGAGCAAACGAATTCGTCGTCAAACCGGAAAGTGCAAAAGATATGGAGGCGAGATTGCATCGGTATCTCGGCTCCCCCTTCAAAGCATCATAGCTGCACGGTCAACTTCGTTTAAACAAAAAAGGCGATCTCACGATCGCCTCTGCCATCCTGAATGTTCTTCGATTCACTGAAGTAAATGTCTTGCTATCACGATATGCTGTATCTCCGATGTACCTTCGTAAATCTCCGTGATCTTTGCGTCCCTCAGGAAGCGTTCTACTTTGTATTCACGGACGTACCCATATCCGCCATGAATCTGGATCGCTTCCAGCGCCGCCTGAACAGCAATTCGTGAAGCGAAGAGTTTTGCCATCGCCGATGCATGCCCGAATTTTTCACCACGATCCTTTAAGGCTGCCGCGTTGAGGGTAAGCATCCGGGCGGCTTCCACATTCGTGGCCATATCAGCCAGTTTGAACTGGATCGCCTGAAGTTCCCCGATAGGCTTGCCGAATGCTTTTCGTTCCTTGCTGAACTTGATGGAGGCCTCAAGACTTCCCTGGGCAATGCCAAGCGCCTGAGCTGCGATACCGATCCTTCCGCCATCCAGCGTCGAAAGGGCAAATTTCATTCCGGCTCCCTCCTGGCTGATCAAATTCGCGGCGGGGACTTTACAGTCCTGAAATGCGATAGAGACCGTGTCGGAGCTGCGAATTCCCAGCTTTCGTTCCTTTTTGGCAACCGAGAATCCCGGAAAATTCTTTTCCACGATAAACGCGCTGACGCCCTTTGCGCCCTTCGTACGGTCCGTTGCAGCCATCACCAGAACCAAGTCGGCATTCGAGCCATTCGTAATGAAGTTCTTGGTCCCGTTCAGAATGTAATTGTCTCCATCGCGCTTCGCCGATGTATGCTGGTTTGTTGAATCGGAACCCGCCTCCGGCTCAGAAAGCGCAAAAGCGCCAAGCTTTCTTCCCGAAGCCAGATCACGAAGATAGCGCTCCCTTTGATCCTCTGTACCATGGACATCGATTCCCCAGCACACGAGCGAGTTGTTCACGGACATGATCACACCGGCCGAAGCATCCACTTTTGAGATCTCCTCCATCGCTAAAACATAACTGACCGTATCCAGGCCGGCTCCCTCCCACTTTTCTTCCACCATCATTCCCATCAGACCGAGTTCCCCCATTTTTTTGACTTGCACGTAAGGGAATTCTTCTTTTTCATCGCGTTCCATGGCCGTCGGCGCGAGCTCTTCCTCGGCGAACTTCCTCGCCATCTCTTTGATCATTAATTGCGTTTCGCTGAATTCGAAGTTCATCCCGTCATTTCTGCGTATAGTCGTAGAATCCCTTGCCCGTCTTCCTGCCCAAATGCCCCGCCGCCACCATTTTCTTGAGAAGCGGGCACGGCCTGTATTTCGAGTCGCCGAGGCCTTCGTGCAGCACATTCATGATGGAGAGGCAAACATCCAGCCCGATGAAATCCGCCAGCTGCAGCGGACCCATCGGATGGTTCATGCCAAGCTTCATCACGGTGTCAATCGCTTCAGGCGCGGCCACACCTTCCATGACGCAGAACATCGCTTCGTTCAGCATGGGCAGCAAAACCCGGTTCGACACAAACCCCGGATAATCGCTGACTTCCACCGGGGTCTTTTCAAGTTTTTCCGTGAGGCTTTTGACTGTTGCATAGGTCTCGTTCGAAGTGGAGAGTCCCCGGATGACCTCGACAAGCTTCATCACCGGAACGGGGTTCATGAAATGCATCCCGATGACTTTATCCGGTCTTGAGGTCACAGCTGCCAAAGCCGTGATGGAAATCGACGATGTGTTCGAAGCGAGAATAACGCCGCGATTTGTTTTCTTATCGAGGGTGCGAAAGATTTCTTTCTTGACGCTCTCATTCTCCGTGGCCGCTTCAACGACAAAGTCGGCAGCTTGCGCAGCTTCTTCGAGGTCTGTCGTGCATGCGATGTTTGCCAGCGTGTCCTGCTTCTGCTTGTCGGTGATGGTTCCCTTCTTCACCTGGCGGTCAAGGTTGGATTGAATCGTGTTCAAAGCCCGGTCAAGAAGTTCCTTCTTGATATCGTTCAGAAGAACACTATGGCCATACTGTGCAAACACGTGGGCAATGCCGTTTCCCATCGTTCCGGAACCTATGACCGCAATCTTGCTGATTTTTTGGTCTGACACGGGTATCCTCTATTCAAATCTCTAAGTGAGCAACTCGACAACCATTCCCGCTGCCTCGCCGCCTCCGATGCAAATTGCCGCCATCCCTCGCATCTTTTGTCGCTGTTTCAGAGCATGCAGCAAAGTCACGAGAATTCTTGTCCCGCTTGCACCGATGGGATGACCGAGCGCGACTGCACCGCCGTTCACATTGACTTTGTCGAGGTCCAAACCCAGTATCTTATTTACCGCCAGGGCAACGACCGCGAAAGCTTCGTTAATTTCGAACAAATCGATGTCTTCTTTTTTCAATTTTATCCTTTGAAGGACTTTCGGGATGACATCGGCGGGAGCCGTAGTAAACCATTCAGGTTTTTTTGCCGACGAAGCATAGCCGAGAATACGGGCAATGGGCTTCACGCCGAGTTGTTGAGCCTTTTCTTTTGACATCACGACGACAGCGGCCGCTCCATCATTGATCTTCGAGGCATTCGCTGCCGTCACCGTTCCGCCTTCCTGAAATGCCGGTTTGAGTTTTGGGATCTTGGCGAAATCAGTTTTGAACGGCTCTTCGTCCTGAGTAACCACCTCATCGCCTTTTTTGCTTTTGAGAGTCACGGGCACGATTTCTTCCTTGAACCGTCCCTCGGAACTCGCAGATTGCGCACGCTTGTAGCTGAGAATCGCAAACTCGTCCTGAGCGTCGCGGGGAACAGCGCACTCCTTCGCGCAAAGCTCAGCCGCGATTCCCATATGGTACTGGTTATAGACATCCCACAACCCGTCTTTGATCATCGAATCGACAACTTCGGCATTGCCCATGCGGAATCCTGTGCGGCCCTTCTCCAGCAAATACGGGGCGTTGGACATGCTTTCCATCCCTCCCGCCACAATGATATCTGCGTCGCCGAGCTGAATTGCCTGAGCAGCAAGCATGACCGCCTTCAATCCGGACCCACAGACCTTATTGATGGTCATGCATTCCACCGAGTCGGGTAAACCGGCGAACAGCGCAGCCTGCCGCGCAGGGGCCTGACCCTCTCCCGCTGTGAGCACATTTCCCATAATAACTTCCTGAACGTCGGACTTCTTGATGCCCGCACGTTTCACGGCTTCTTCAACAACAAGAGCGCCCAGTCGGGTGGCAGAAAGAGAACTGAGGCTGCCCATGAACGAGCCGATGGGAGTTCGACAGGCGCTTACGATGACAGCTTCAGGCATAGGAATGAGTGTCGAAGAAGTGGCAGAAGGGGGATGCAATGCGGCGCGTGGACACCGGAAAGCCTTTAACTATTCATTGATTTCAGGAACTCTTTGTTGGACTTCGTGCCGCGCATCTTCTCCATGATGAATTCCATCGCATCCACGGGCGTCAGGTCACTCACGAGCTTCCGTAGAATCCACACCCGATTGAGTTCATCCTCTTCAAGGAGGATTTCTTCCTTGCGCGTTCCGGACCGGTTGACGTCGAAGGCCGGGAAGATTCTCTTGTCGCTCAGTTTACGGTCAAGGATGATCTCCATGTTGCCGGTTCCCTTAAATTCTTCAAAAATCACTTCATCCATGCGGCTGCCGGTATCGACGAGTGCGGTAGCGATCACCGTAAGGCTTCCGCCTTCCTCGATATTTCGGGCCGCACCGAAAAAGCGTTTTGGCCTGTGCAGTGCGTTGGCGTCGACGCCTCCCGAGAGAATCTTGCCGCTGTGGGGGACGACCGTATTGTGTGCACGGGCGAGCCGGGTAATGCTATCGAGGAGAATGACCACATCCTTTTTGGCCTCGACCAATCGCTTGGCTTTGTCGAGGACCATATCGGATACCTGCACGTGTCGTTCGGGCGGCTCATCAAACGTGGAACTCACCACCTCGGCGCTGACTGTTCGCTCCATATCCGTAACTTCTTCAGGACGCTCGTCAATCAGAAGCATCATCAGTTTCACTTCCGGATGATTTCGGGTAATACTATTCGCGATTTTTTGAAGCAGAATCGTTTTACCTGCCTTCGGCGGCGACACGATCATTCCACGCTGGCCTTTTCCGATGGGCGAGAGCAAATCCATGATGCGCATTGAATATTCGCCTGGTGCGGTTTCAAGTTTGATACGATGCAGCGGGTAGGTAGGTGTGAGGTTTTCAAAGAGGACACGATCCCGAATATCATCCGGGTGTTCATCATTGACGGCCTCGACCCGCAGCAAGGCAAAAAACCGCTCCCCTTCTTTGGGGGGCCTCACTTGACCGCTGACGGTGTCACCTGTTCGCAATCCGAATTTCTTGATCTGGGAGGGGGAAACATAGATGTCATCCGGCGAGGGGAGATAACTGTAACCCACCGACCTGAGAAACCCATACCCGTCCGGCAAAACCTCAAGCACGCCTTTGCTGAAGCTGAGCCCGTCTTTTTCAGTCTGGGCTTCGAGAATCTTGAAAATGAGATCCTGTTTCCGCATTTCGCTGTATCCCGCGATGTTCATGTCTTTCGCGATCTGATTCAGCTCCGCGATTTTTTTGGACTTTAACTCAGTAATGTCCATTGGCATACCGATACTGCTCCTTAGAGATTAAGCGAAGGGAAATATAGATTTTGAGGGTCGTTTCGAGGACCAGCTACCTCAGTCCTGTTTGAAATTACTAGGCCGGGAGACGAGAAATTGAAATTGAGTGTGCGTGGTTGGATGTACTTCGAGAAGAATCTATGAACTACTGCGATGGTAATATAGACCATTACTGGTTTATTGTCAAGTATTTTTTCCCCCGTAGGAATGCTAGTGCTTCAGCGACAACGAAATTCGAACCCGTAATGACTATCGGTGTGCTATCACTGGATTCGATGGCACGTTGAACGCCGCGTGACACACTGTCGACACCGCTGACATGGACAAAACGAAACCGGAATTCCTCCGCTAGTTCAATTCCAGTCCGGGCTCTCTCGGTTTTGGGGGTCACAACGTAGCATTTTCGTACGATCGTTCTCAGGGCATCGATCATCGAAGCGTAGTCTTTGTCCTTGAGAACGCCGAACACCAAGTCGACTTTTTTGAAGCCCGCATCGGCCAACGACCCAACCAGGCTTTGTATCGCCTGGGGATTGTGGGCTACGTCTGCAATAACCAACGGATGCTTTTTCACAACATCCAACCGGCCTTGAAATCCCGTCAACCTTCTGACCCTCGACAATCCATTTCGAATATTTTTTTCAGAGAGGGTTGTCTTCATCCGCTTTGCAGCGATTTGGGCGGCCAGGATTGCAATGACAGCATTCTTCACTTGGAACGAGCCCGCAAGGTCGATTTTCAGATTTTCAATGCTGCAATCCCGCAGGCGAAGATCGACGACCATGCCGTCGAGAGTTGAACTCCGGAGTTTCCATTTCATCGCACCGGAATCCACCAATGTCGACCCCCTATTTTTGCACACATCGAGGAGGATGCGTCTGGCGTTCGGCATGTCCACTCCGCTCACACATGGAACATTGCGTTTGATAATACCGGCCTTTTCTAGGGTAATTTTCTCGATCGTCTTTCCCAGAATCTCTGTATGCTCGAGGCCGATACCTGTAATGGCCGAAACCAGGGGAGTGATGACATTTGTGGCATCCAGCCTTCCACCAAGGCCAGTCTCCACGACGGCTATGTCGATTTTTTTTTCAGCAAAATACTGGAAGGCAAGCGCTGTCGTCACCTCGAAGAACGTTGAGCGAAGTTTCTTGGCATCGCCCATCAATCGTCTCACAAGCCTCGTGACGTTCGCTTCCGAGATTTGTTTTCCGTTGATTCTGATTCTTTCCCGGAAATCAAGAAGGTGTGGCGAGGTATACAGGCCCGTCTTATAGCCGGCCGCGGTGAACATCGCGGCGAGCATACAAGCCGTAGAGCCCTTGCCATTCGTTCCTGCAACATGAATCGTCTGAAACTTCCGGTGGGGATGGTCGAGGCCATTCATCAGCTGACGGATGCCTCGAAGGCCGAATTTCATTCCGAATTTTTGAAGTCCGTACAGAAAACGGAGGGCGTCTGAGTATGAGGTCAAGAGAATTGGTTACAACCAGGATTGCAGGACCGAAAACTCGACATTTGCGTCGAGTGCACCGACAAATTCTGCGAGGTCGCCCACGTTGTTCCTGGCGGCAAACTCAGCCATACCTTGCGCGATCTTGACGGAGGCGGATGGATCGACGTAGTTCATGGTTCCAATCTGAACCGCCGAAGCACCCACCAGGAGAAATTCCAGCGCATCCTCTGCACTCGCGATCCCTCCAATGCCGATGATGGGAATATCCACAGATTGAGCAGCTTCATAGACTTTTGCCAGAGCAATCGGTTTGATTGCGGGACCCGATAACCCTCCGGTGACCGTCGACAGCCTGGGCTTCCTGGTTTTGATGTCGACGGCCATCCCGATGACGGTGTTAATGAGCGACACGGCATCCGCACCTGCCCGGGCGACAGCCTTCGCAAATTCTGAAACGTGCGTCACATTCGGTGTGAGTTTGATGATGAGCGGTTTTTCCGTCAGGCGACGAAGGCGCGATGTGATTTCTGCGGTGGCGTCACAGTCGGTACCGAAACTCAGCCCGCCTTCCTTCACATTCGGACACGAAACGTTGATCTCAAACCCGTCGACGGCGGCTTCCTGGTCAAGCAGACTCAGAACATCACAGTACTCATCGATCGAACTCGCTGCAATGTTGACAATGACGACGGTATTCAACGTTTTGAGATATGGGAGTTTGTCCTTGACAAAATGATGTACTCCGATATTCGCAAGGCCTATGGAATTGAGCATTCCGCCGGTGGTTTCGGCGATCCTCCCGGGAGGGTTCCCATCACGCGGCTTCCAAGAAAGCGATTTCGTGATCATCCCGCCGAGCATGTTCACGTCTACGAGGTCTTTCAGCTCATCCCCGTAGCCGAATGTGCCCGAAGCCACAAGAACCCGGTTTTTGAACTCGACATCCCTCAGTTTGAACGAAGTCTTTGTCATGCCTGCAGTACGATTTCTCGGCTGTCGAATGTCGGGCCATCGGTGCATACGAGCGAGTACTTCTTGGTGCCGTTGACGCGCTCCACCGGACAACCCTGACAAATTCCCATCCCGCACGCCATGTCGCCCTCCAGGGAGAGGTCGCATGCAATTTCATACCGCTTTGCAAGGTCTGAAAGCGCGTGGAGCATGCGTGTGGGCCCGCAGCCAAATATCTTGGGGTGAAGAACTTTGTTTGACTCAAGAAACTCTGCGAGCTGTGCTACGACCGTTCCCCTGAATCCTTTCGTTCCGTCGTCGGTGGCTGCGTGCACGTTTTCCAGGTGTTCAGTCCAAAGCTTGCGCCCTGTCGCCGCACCGACAAACGTTTCAATTCTTTTGACTTGATTTCTTATTTTCTGGGTGAGCAGAGGAAAAGGAGCAACACCCAAACCTCCCGCGACCATGATAGCCGTATCGACACCCTTTTGATATCCGAATGGAGTGCCGAGCGGTCCGAGCACGTCGATTTTCTCGCCGGGCTCCTTTTCGGAAAGGATGCGGGTCCCTTCGCCGACGATGTTGAAGACGATTTCAGCTTCGTCATCCTGCGTACGACATACACTGAAAGGCCTTCGGAGCAGGGGCAGAAATCCGTTCCCAACTCGGACATTCACAAACTGGCCCGGAAGCGATGTTCGTGAGATGTGCGCAGACGAAAACTTTACAACATATATGCCATCCGCAACTTCGTTTCTTCCCGTAACCGTCGCAATTTCCTGGACCATGTTCCTTTTGCTATTCCCCGCGTTATTGCTTCATCTGTGGCACATTGGGAGAAACCTTCGTTGTATCCTGGACGGGTGCAGGCATTTCGGTCAGCCTCGTCCTTATCGCGGCCGCATACTTCGAAGAACCGTGTTGTTCCATGAGCTTCTTAAAGTGGGCAAGGGCACTATCGGGCTTTGACAAACGATGCTCATAGATCCTTCCGATGGTATATTCGCTTTTTGCTGCAAACGGCGATCCCGGAAATCTTGCTGTGATACCGGAAAGCGCCAAGAGAGCACTCTCGTACCGTTCCCTTTCGATGTCACGTTCAGCTTCAACAAACAATTGTTCGGCCGCATCCGTCTGTTGCTCTTGTTTTGGGAGGCCAACAATCTCCCTTGATTGGTCGGCAAATTTTGATCGGGGGAATTGTTGAATGATCTTTAGATAGTAATCCCTTGGATTTCCAAATTGTTTGTCCGGATGCGCGGCGGCAATCTCTGCAAGGACAAACAGAGCCCTTGGGCTTTTGACACTGTCCACGCCCAAAGCGAGCGACCAGCGATACCAGGCCACTGCCGAATCAGGCAGCATGAGATCCGCTTCAAAGATATCGCCCAGTTCAATTGAAGCCCCCGCCAGCAACCTTCTGAGCGAATCCGCCTTCATGGCAAGGGAATCGTGTTCCATGTTGACAAGGAGCAAACTGTCATCATGAGCAACAGACCGGCGAAGTTCCCTGTAACCTGTCAGCGCGGCAGCTTTTCGCCGTGCAGTCTCATACACGGAAGTGTTTCTATTGAGCGATGCCCTGTTGAAAAACGTCGTTGCCGAGTCATAATCGCCGATTTCTTTTTCCAGGAATTCACCGATTCGAAAGGAGGCGAGAGGCCCAACGTCGGTGCGTGCAAATGCGGTGTCAAGAAACCGGTACTCGTTGATGGCTTCCTCTTTTCTGTCGCCTGCAAACAGAATTCTCGCCCGCTCGAGACGTGTCATTCCCACATATTCTTTATACCGAAAATCCCTGGTCAAATCGTCTGTCACCTCGAGCGCCTCATTGAATGCCTTTCGTTCACGCAGCGCCACCGCCGCCTGAAGTTTCGCCTGATAGCCGGATGCGATATCGCTTGTCAGCTCGGCAGCCTTATAGTAAGCTGGAACTGCTTTATCATACTGGCCGGCGCTGAAGTACAAATCCGCCAGCCTTAAATCTGTTTCGGCCAGCATTTCATCGTCGTCGGTCAATGCGGCTACGCGCTCATACTGGGCAACCGCTTTTTGCTGATTCCCCAGCCCTTCATACAAGGCAGCGGCCAATAAAAGCGCTTCTGCTGCTGTTTCTTCTTCCCCCAGGCTTTCCGACTCTGCCGCCAGAGCTTCCGCACTTTTCAAGGCTTCCTCACGTTTTCCGAGATGGTCGAGGGAGCGGGCCTGCCACAGCTTTGACTCAAGGACAAAAGAACTGGACGGATACTGCTCTATCAATTCCGTAAACTTCCGTTCGGCTTTGGTGAATTCTTCCAGGTAGAAATGCGATTTTCCGAGAAGCACAAGAGTGTTGTCGACAAAGCTGCTTGTTGAGTGAAACGTGAGGAGACTGGAACATTTATCTATAACCACGGTGAGTTTCTGTTTTGCTGAAGCAGGCACGACGAACCTGTTCGTCCGTTTTTGACCCAGCGACCTGGCCGCCGATGTGGCCGTTCGAATTTCATTCTCTGCATCGTCGAAAGCCTGTTTCGCGTTATAATAAGCGTTGAAGTAGGAAACAGTGTTCTCGTACATATGGGAAATCGCATCGCCGATGGGAGTGAAAACTGAACAACCGGAATGAATAAGCGGCAGGGCAAGGAGGACGAACAGCGGAAAGAGTACCTTTTTCATCGACAGCTTCAATATACCGAAAGCGGTAAGGGGATTCAAGGCTGGAAACCGGCTTTCACTTCGGGTTCGTCGGCCTCAGGTCAATCTCGCTCATCATTGCATGTTCCGGGAGAGTGATCGCGGTGAGAACGGCGTCCGCCACATCCTGAGGCTTGAGAAGCTTGTCTGAGTTGCCGCGTTTTCCTTCCAGCGGATTGAAGCTCGTATCGACAGAACCCGGGCACACGGTGATGACGCGAATGTTATACTCCCGTTCTTCGAGCATGAGGCATTTCGAGAAGCCTATGAGCGCCCATTTGGTTGCGGCATACCCAGCTCCGTTGACAAATGCATTCTTCCCTGCCAGCGAAGAGATATTGACAATGGTACCCGACTTCTGGTTTTCCATCATGGGAATGGCGTTTTGTGTGCACAAAAACAGCGCCCGCATATTGAGATTCCACATGGCATCAAAGTCTTTAGCCGCCAGCAGTCTCACGGGCGCAAAATGTCCAATTCCGGCGTTGTTGACAAGTATGTCCAGCCGCCCAAACTCAACGGAGATCTGAGAGAAAATCTTCTCAACCTCTGGGTCCTTTGTCAGATCCGCTACAATTGACTGGGCCTTTCCACCCCGTTCTTCTATCGTCAGACGTACTCCTTCAAGCTCCCTCAATGTTCTTGCCGTAAGTATGACCGATGCACCCTCGTTGGCCATCGTCAAGGCTATTGCCTTCCCGATACCCCTTCCTGCGCCGGTGACGAGCGCGATCTTGTTCTTCAACTTCATACGCTCAAGTCACCTCCCGGCGGACGAATAATGAGCTCTTCCACCATCACGGATTTCGCCCGAACAGAGGCTTCGTAGATGAGTTCAGCCACTTCTTGCGGCTCGAGCATCTGATTTGAATACTTTTGCCGGTGCTTCGGCAACCACATCGGCGTCAGCACCGCACCCGGATACACGTTCATCACGCCGATCCCCTTCTCGCGGAGTTCCGCTCGGAGCACGTTCATCATCGCTTCTGCGCCGGACTTTGACGCAGCATAGGCCCCGGATTTTGTGTAGGTCGTCTTGGCAGCGAACGAAAGAACATTGATGATCAAACCCGTTTTTCGCTTCAACATGGAAGGAAGCACGCCTTTCGTCGTCAGAAACAGACCACGGAGGTTGGTGTTTACAACGTTGTCGAATTCTTTCGTCGTCGTCGCGAGAAATTCTTTGAAATACGTAATGCCAGCGTTGTTCACGAGAATGTCGATGTGTTTCACTCGCATAAGCAGCTCTCTCGCTGTTGCCGAAACGTTTTTCTCGCTCCTGACATCCATCCGAGCTAGCTCGCAGCGGCCTCTCTTCGCTTCGATGGAATGCTTGAGTTTTCGCAGGAGATGCACCGACCGGGCTGAGGCGATCACCAAGTCACCGCGAGCTGCAAAAACCTCGGCCAATGTCCAGCCGATTCCGCTGCTCGCGCCTGTGATCCAAACAACTCGGGAAGAACGAGACTTCAAGTGAGGATTTAGCGGCTTTGGATGAGGGTGAGGAACTCACTTCGGGTTTTCACATCCCTGAGGAATGTGCCAAGCATAGCGCTCGTCGTGGCAACGGAATTGAGTTTTTCGACCCCACGCATGATCATGCAGAGGTGACGTGCCTCCATCACCACGCCGACTCCTTGAGGCTTCAGGCAATCATACAGCGTTTCGGCAATTTGCTGCGTGAGGCGTTCCTGAACCTGCAGCCGCCGCGAGAACATCTCGACGACCCGGGGAAGTTTGCTCAGGCCGAGGATCTTGCCGTCGGGGATGTAGGCGATATGACACTTTCCGTAAAAGGGAACAAGGTGGTGCTCGCAGAGGCTGAAGAAATCAATATCCTTCACGATCACCATCTCGCTGTATTTTTCCTTGAAAACGGCGCCGTTGATCAGCTCCTTGATGTCTTGGGTGTATCCTTTGGTGAAGAACTTGTACATCCGCGCCACCCGTTCCGGTGTCCTTGCCAATCCTTCCCGCGAAGCGTCTTCACCAATTTCCTTCAGAAGATCTCGAACGAGGTCTTCCATTCTTCCTTGGCCGTTCCGTCTGCGGCTCTTAAGCACCTTTATACTCCACAGAATTATTCTCTGTTTCCCTTACGCGAATAGAATACAACTTTCCCGCGTGAATTTTGTTTTGCAGGATGTCCCAAAATGCCTTTGCGATATTCTCTGCCGTGGGGATAACGCCTTTCAAAAAATCGACATCATGATTGAGATGCTTGTGATCAACCTTTTCAATGACTTCTTTGCGGATGATTTGCTTGAGATCCTTCAAGTCCACGACATACCCGGAGTCTTTGTTGAGCTCTCCGGCAACCGTCACTTCGAGGATATAGTTGTGACCGTGCCCATTCGGGTTGGAACATTTGTCAAACATCTCGGCATTCTTCGCATCTGAAAATGCCGGATTATACAACCGGTGAGAAGCGCTGAAAGTTTCCCTGCGTGTCACATACGTCATTCCATCACCCTGCTTTCCGCTGCTCGCCTATAGGGCAGCAAGCACTTGGTCTGTGTGTCCATCTACTCTCACCTTTTCGAACATGTTCTGGATTTTGCCCTCTTTGTCAATGACAAACGTCGTCCGTTCGATGCCCATGTATTTGCGGCCCATGAACGATTTCTGCTTCCAGACTCCGTACGCCTCGACGATATTCTTCTTTTCATCGCTTACAAGGGGAAAACTAAGTCCGTACTTCTTCGCGAACTTCTGATGGGAGTCCGGGCTGTCGGCGCTCACGCCAATGACCACGGCTCCCTTTTTTCGAACGGCATCGAGGTTTTCTTCAAACGAACACGCCTCCCTCGTACAACCCGGTGTGTCGTCTTTCGGGTAAAAATACAGGACTACTTTCTTGCCACGAAAATCCTTGAGACTTAGCACTTTTCCGTCCCCGGTCGGCAATGAGAAGTCGGGGGCTTTTTCACCAACTCTCAACATAGGATCAATTCCTTTTTTTGGTTCAACGGTATGGAGGAAAGTGAATGTGTGAGCGAAACATCATTTCGGTATTAATTCTCAGTTGCAAGAGCCTTCGAAACTTCATCATACGGAGGCTCCACCCCAGGGTTTTCTGAAATCCAGGAGTACCTCACGACGCCGCTCTTGTCGAGGACAAACACTGCGCGCTTGGATGTCATGTAGCCCTTCAAGCCGGCGAAATCCTGTTGAACCCCGGCATACTGCCCGCAAACTGTTCGCGTGTAGTCCGAGAGGAGCGGAAACTGCAAGTTGTTCTTGGAAGCAAACTCTTTGTTCGCAAAAGGGGAATCGACGCTAATGCCTACAATTTGCGCATTCATCTCGCTGAATCGAGACATCGAATCCCGGAATGTACACATCTCTTTTGTGCATGCACCCGTAAACGCACCTGGATAGAATGCGAGAACAGTTTTCTTTCCTATGAACTCGCTGAGCGTTCGTTGCTTCTTTTCCGTGTCTGCGAGCGTGAAATCCGGCGCTTTTTGGCCTACTGAAACTGGCATGTTATTCCTCCTGGAACTGATCTTCGGTTGTCATGATTGGTTGTTTTGGGGTTCGCTTGAGACAAAAGCCCCACTTCGACGCTGTGCGTCGTCGCGGGGGTTGATTTTCGATGTGAAAAGGCGGGTTAGACTTTGTTGATGCAGTCAGTGCACACGCCGAAGAAATCCAGCCGGTGCGAGCGAACTTTACCCGGCACAGACCCGTTCGCACGTTCATTGATATCCGCCTGCTGAGGAATATCAAGATCCTTTACGCTTCCACACTCTTCACAGATGAAGTGGTAGTGGTCATGTGTGAACGCGTCATACCGTCTTGTTCCCTCTCCGAAATCCAACTCCAGGATCTTTCCCTGTTGTTTCAGAACATGTAAATTCCTGTACACTGTTCCCAGGGAGATTTTAGGGAGCTCTCCGCGGACCTGCTCGTATACCCACTCGGCCGTCGGATGCGACCGTGTAGTTTTGAGTGCGTAGAAAATTTTCTCACGTTGCTTGCTTCGTTTCGTGCCTTGCAATTGCTCCATGGCTATTCTCCTTACATAAATAATGCAATAAAAATATATTGAATAAACGTAGTAATGTCAACGAACTCAATACGCGACATCTCTCGCTCACCTTTGAATTCAGACACGTTTTCCGTACCTTTTCAGAGTAATTACTCCAAAACTCGGAAGGGTGCGAGAGTGGTTTGCGCCAGAGGCGCATCCGCCTCCGGCGGAGAATCGGCCGGTCTGTCTATTGCATATGTTCTGGGTCTATGTGTTGTGGAGCCAAAAATTGAGAAAACGATATGTTGGATCCGCCAAGGATCCAAAGGTGAGGATTTCTCAACATAATCGAGGACTAAGCAAGTTCACCAAGGGTGGTACCCCCTGGATTGAAATCCTCAAGGAGTCATTTCCGACAAAGAAAGAAGCAAGGGATCGTGAAATGTTCCTCA
Organism: Ignavibacteriales bacterium; assembly: GCA_031406095.1. Taxonomy (GTDB): domain Bacteria; phylum Bacteroidota; class Ignavibacteria; order UBA10030; family UBA10030; genus JANOGR01. The sequence goes on along the minus strand of JANOGR010000137.1, from coordinate 16,105 downwards.
AAAGCGGTCAAGGACGCAAATGGCTTGATGAAACATTTCCTGCCTACTCATCGAAATAAATGATCATTTGAAACTCGGAAGGGTGCGAGAGTGGTTGAATCGGCCGGTCTCGAAAACCGGAATAGCCTCCGGGCTATCGAGGGTTCGAATCCCTCCCCTTCCGCAAAACTGCGTCTGGAAAACAGACTTCGTTTTGCTCCAAACACACCAAAATCTCTGGAGAACAATGCCAGAATGGTACGTGTACTTCCTTAAAAGCCTTGAAAGAGACTTTATCTACATTGGTTCTACAGATGATCTAAAGCGCAGACTCAAGGAGCATAATAATGGCGAAGTCCAATCGACGAGGGCTTATGTGCCGTTGGCAATCAATGCTTTTATCGCGGTCAAGACACAAAGCAAAGCCAGAGAACTCGAAAAATACTTCAAAACTGGGTCGGGTAAAGCTATTTTGAAGAAGAGAATTTTAACCGACGAAGTCCCTTCTTTTGGGACATAGTCGGTCCCTCCCCTTCCGCAAACCGATTGCTTTATCTCCCCTTCATAGCTTCTTACTATCGCAAAAATCGTTTATGAAAGTCACGGAAACGTACTACGCCAAAAACAGGAGAGAATGGAGGGTCTGGCTGAGGGAGCACTACGATGCTAAAACAGAGATTTGGCTGGTGTATTACAATAAGGCGTCCGGAAAGCCCCGAATTCCATACAACGACGCTGTCGAAGAGGCTTTGTGCTACGGATGGATCGACAGTACACTCAAGAAGATAGACAGGGACCGCTTTGCTCAGCGGTTTACGCCGCGCAAGCCGAAAGCCGTGTGGTCTGCCATGAACCTCGAGCGAGCCAGGAGATTGATGGAACTCGGCAGGATGACAAAGGTGGGAGTGGCAAAATTACCCGAGGAGTTTGACTCGGGATCGAAAGCAGCCCGCAAAGAGCGCGTCGCCCTACCCCGCGACATCATGCGGGCATTGAAGCAGCGCAGCGGCGCTTGGAGAAACTTTCTCAAGTTCCCCGATTCGTACAAACGAATCCGGATTGGATGGATTACGGCTGCCAGGAAAAGGCCGGAAATACTCCGTCAGCGGCTTCGATATTTTGTGAAAATGACGGCACAGAATAAGCGATACGGAATGGTGCAATAGTCTCAGCTTATTATTCCAGTGGAAAAACCCTTCCTCTGCATCACTCCCCAGGATTTCACACCTTTCACAAAATAGTCGTAAAACGCCTGGATCCTCCACCAGAGCGTGATTTGCCTGTATCCGAAATTCTCGAGCACTCCGCATGAAAGGAGGAGCGCGAGGTCCCGCGGTTTGGGATAACGGCGAAACGATACTTCTTCCAGGAGAACCGCACCCACCGAGAACATGACTCCATAGAACAACGCCACAATGAAGAACAGAATCCACATGTTCAGGTTGAGAATTCCGAGAGCTAGCAATCCGAAGAGTGATACATACCCAAGAAACTCAAAGATGGGTCCTAGCAATTCGATGAAGAAGAAGTACGGAACCGCCGCCAGGCCCACCACTCCATAGTTTGCGTTGAACAACATTTTCTTGTGCAAAATCATCGTGTCGAGCAGGCCCCGATGCCACCTGTTTCGCTGACGCGACAGGATACTCATCGATTCGGGCGCTTCCGTCCAGCACACGGGATCCGGCACGAAGACGACCCGATAGGGCTCCTTCTTCTCCAACTTTGTTCGATGAATACGGGCAACGAGCTCCATATCCTCACCCACCGTATCGCGATTATACCCACCCGCCTCGATAACTGCAGACTTCTTGAACATCCCAAATGCTCCGGAAATAATGAGCAAGCCGTTGACGGCCTGCCACGCCATTCTTCCCGAAAGAAAGGCGCGGAAATACTCCACGACCTGGAAAATCGGCAGCAGTTTTGACGACAGGGCTACCTTCACCACACGCCCATTCACAACTTCACAACCATTGGCAATACGCACAATCCCGCCCGAGGCCACGACATGCTCATCTTCCAGGAACGGCTTCATCACCTTTTGCAGGGCATCATCCTCCAGAAGTGAATCCGCGTCGATCGCGCACACATACTGGTATTGGGCAACGTTGATACCCACGTTGAGTGCGTCTGCCTTGCCGCCGTTTTCCTTGTCCACGACGACGAGATTGCGATATTCCGGCATTGGAGACTTGTAGATATCCCTCACGCGCTCAGCTCGAAGGGTCGGCTGATAAATCTGTCTCGAAGGCAGAAGTTGAAATTCACGGATCAGCCTGTCCATCGTATTGTCCTTGGACCCGTCGTTCACGACAATGACTTCATACTTGCCGTAATTGAGTTTCAGCAGACTTCGGACGCTTTCCACCGCCGTCGCTTCTTCATTGAAAGCCGGGGCGAGTATCGAAATCGGCGGTGTTATTTCCGACTGAACGGTACTGCGATAATTGCTGAAGGAATTATGGCGCATGTAGTACAGAATCTCCCTGTAGGAAAGGACAAGGAACACCGCATAACAGAAGTTCACGAGTATGAAATAACCCATGACAAAATAGAAGTAGGTCTGGAGGAGGATTTCGAGGATAGTAATCATCATGATGCCGTAGCAGCGTTGCTGCCAAACTCTTCGAGAACCTGGTAGGCCACGTCCCGGACAAGACTGTTTTCAACATCTGCAAGCGAATGCAGGAATGTAATCCCTTCCGGTCCCGTAGAGGCGATCGACCGTGCTGCGAGTATTTTTTCATCCAAGCTGCCCTCCCGCAACCTCTCCGCAAGAACAGGCACCGCTGACGGAATTCCGATTTTGCCGATGGCCTCAATGGCTTTGAGGCGAAGATTCGGCATCGGGTTTTTCAGCAGGCCAATCAGCATCTCCTCGGCTCGCTCGTCGCCCAACCGGCCCAGTGCTTCAACGGCTTTTGCCCGGATGACAGTGTTCGGATAATCACTTGCCATTTTTCTCAACGGTTCAACGGCTGTTACAAACCCAATCTCCGCCAGCATTTCAATGCAAAACAAGACCACCGACTGATCGCTCGAACCCAGACCCTCGACCAGATATAAAATCGCATCCTCTTTGTATGTCATGACAATGATCGAGAGCTCGATGGCCGCCCACTGCGAAATGTTCTTGCTCCGACCCAAGATGGAGCGCAACGATTGCACTCCACCGAGAATGACGAGCGATTGCATGGCCTGAATACGGACGTCCAGGTGGACGTCTTCGAGCGCTTCGGTGATGGGCGTGATGGCCCGACGGGCACGCAACAACCCAAGGTCATGCACTGCCTGAGCCCGTACCCACCAATGCCGACTTTGGAGAGATTTGATTTCCTCGTCGACGAAAGCCAGGGCATACGAGAAATACACGAGACGGTCCGAGGTTTCTCCCGATACATCCTTGGCAAAGTCGATGATCGCAAGTTTGAGCGCTTCTCGATGAAGACTCCGCTTCCTTGTAGTCATCGCTTCGAGTTTTTCCTTGAGCGGACCCATGAGTTCATCATATTGTCCAAACATTGCGCCTTCCCGGCCTTCTTCAGTAGAGGGCAGCTCTCGCAGGATGAGGTCTGTAATCACCTGAGAATACTTGGAATACAGGAGCTGCCTTCGTTGAGTTCGTTTTCCGTGAATGGACTTGTGGACGATCAACCCTATGGAGATTACGATGATAAGGAACGTTGCCGAAGCGGCAAGGGCGAGGACCAGAAGAAGTTCAAATCTCATGTCTGCTCAGAAATAGAGGGAGAGCGTTCCAGCGCCGAAATGTGAGCCGGCAGATGCAGCACGGGAAGTAAATTGATACAAGAGTTCCAGGCCCAGGTTCTCCATCACACGCATTCTCACCCCCGCCACGACTCCGTCTGAGCGAACTGAAATGACCTGGTCGATGGAGGTGGCCCTGAAAGATTCATTCCCGCTGAAAAACGCCAAACGAATAAGCGTTGACGGAACCAATCGGAAAAACAGCGTCGTATGATATGTCGTAGAGCTCGAGCCATCCGAAGCCTGGCTGAGATAGAGTCGGGGCGTTATCCAAAGGCTTTCGTTCACATAGACGGTTGTTCCGGGAGTGAAGAGCAGCACCTGTGTGTTTGCGAACGAAAAAAAACGATATCCCATGATCCCTTCCACCTGCTTGAACAGTACAACCGACAGCTCGCTGGTTGCGTCAAATCGGGGTATGACGTTTGCTCCGGGAGAGACAAACAACTGTGCGAAAATGCTTGCTCCGTACGACAGCACGCCGTAACACCCTGCCCCGAAGTTCGATTCCGTGATGCCAAATTTGCTGATGCTGGAAAAATGCACATAGGACTTCCATCGGTCAGAAAGCTCACGGTAGTAGTCTGCTGCAAAAAGCTGATGGCTTTGACTGGATGATTCAAATGCCTCATACGAGGTTTGAAGTTGCAATTCGTTGGCAGCGCTGAATGAGAGCCTGTTGATTTCGGATTGGGCTTCGCGGTCAAAAGGAACTACAGCCAGAACTCTTTGGTACCAATCGAGCGCTTCCTCTTTCCTGTGGAGAGATTTCGCCGAGCGGGCTGCCCCCCTCAGAACTTCCTCGGATTTCGAATCGAAAATAAACGCTCTTTCGTATTCCCTGTAAGCGCGAAGATGTTCTCCTGACCAGGACAGAACTTTGGCGAGTTCCGTCGCGTAGAGCGCATTCCCAGCTTGTTCTTCCGTGAGAGGCTGTAGAATTTCCGTCGCATTCTTGAATCTGCCCATCCATCCGAACACCTGGGCTTTGCCAAACCGAGCGTCTTCGTTTCTTTCGGAAAACACGAGGGCTGAATCGTATTGGGACAAGGCGTCAACGTAGTTTGTTTCGAATGCGAGCATTCGAGCGTAGAGATTCCGGGCATCGACGTAATGCGGAAATTCGGTCAGAATGCGCCTGCATAAACCCTTGGCGAGTGCAAAATTCCCCGCACGCTGATGTTCATAAGCTGTCCGGAGCAGCTTATCCGGGTCTTCAGGCGTTGTTATCGAAACGGATGCTTGGAAAGAGAAAAAAAGAAGAAAAAACTCAAGAAGGATCGCTCGAAAAGCAAGTGGGCGAGGGAGCTTCATCCGTCATTTGGCGTGGCGAAGAAGGACCTTCTTTACGCGAGCCGCTAACTCGTTTGGACTGAAGGGCTTTGTTATGTAGTCTTCCGCACCCAGCTCAAGTCCCTTAAGAACTTCTTCCTCCTTGCTTTGCGCTGTCACAAGAAGAACAGGGATGTGCTTGGTCGTCGGATCCTGTTTGAGGGCAGAGAGCACCTCAAACCCGGTCATCAATGGCATCATCACATCAAGGAGAATCATTCTTGGTTTGATCTCCCTGGCTTTTGACAACGCCGCAACACCGTCCTCCACTGCCACAACAATAAACCCGCTGTTCTTGAGTTTATACTCGATGAGAGCCCGAATGTGTTGTTGGTCTTCAGCGACAAGGATCGTTTCGTTCATGGATTGTGTGGACAGTCGCTCGGAGAACGTGAGTGCGGAGAGAGTGGGATTCGAACCCACGTTACCCTTGCGGGTAAACCACCTTTCCAGGGTGGCCAGTTCAACCACTCCTGCACCTCTCCATGGTTAAACCCATAATAGAAAAAGAATGGCCGAAATGCAATGAGTTGATTTTGCAGCCGAGTTTTCGTTTCTTCTATCGTCAGGAGTAATCGCATGAAGTGTTTATCTTCTCTCATTCTGTGCACTCTTCTCAGCACCACCCTCCACGCCCAGAAAGTTGCGTCCATAAGAATTGACGGCGCAATCAATCCAGCCGCTGCCGAGTTCATTCACAGCAGCATCGAGCGCGCAAAGGAAGCCGGTGCCACCTGTATCATCATTCGTCTGAACACTCCCGGCGGCCTTCTTAAATCCACAAGAGTCATTGTCAGCGACATTCTCGAATCGAGTATTCCTGTCATCGTCTATGTTGCACCAAGCGGGGCTCACGCCGGGTCCGCTGGAGTATTTGTGACGCTTGCGAGCCACATCGCTGCGATGGCGCCTGGAACAAACATTGGCGCCGCACACCCGGTGTCGCTGCAAGGCCAGCAAGATTCCATCATGACGGAAAAAGCCACGAACGATGCCGCTGCCTTTATCCGTTCGATTGCCGAAAAGCGGCAGAGAAACGTCGCGTGGGCGGAGGAAGCCGTCCGCAAAAGCCTTTCCATCACAGAACAAGAGGCGCTCGAAAAGCACGTGATTGACTTTGTGGCGCAAAACCTTGAGGAGCTCCTCGAAAAAGTTCATGGGAAGAGAGTGGAAACAACCAGTGGTACCGTCACGCTCCAAACGAAAGGTGCCTCGATCGAGACATATGAAATGGGCTGGTCTGAAAAAGTGTTGGATATCCTCAGCGATCCCAACATCGCCTACATTCTGTTCATGATGGGCGTCTATGGACTCCTGTTCGAACTCTATAACCCCGGCTCGATTCTTCCGGGAATTGTGGGTGTTATAAGCTTGATCATCGCATTCTATTCTTTCCATACTCTCCCTATCAACTATGCGGGTTTGGCTCTCATCATTTTCTCTGTCATACTATTCGTCCTTGAAATCAAGGTGGTGAGCCACGGCTTGCTGAGTGTGGGAGGAGTCATTTCACTCTTGCTTGGCTCGATGATGCTCATACGGTCTGATTCTGCCCTGGAATTCATCGAGATCTCCTGGTCCGTCATTATTACGTCTGTTGCCATTACGTCTCTCTTTTTCTTGGTGGTCATCGGATTGGGGCTTAAAGCCCAAACCAGGAAGGCTACAACCGGCTCGGAGGGCCTCATCGGGGAAACGGGTGAGGCAATATCAACCCTGAACCCCACGGGGCACGTGCGAGTTCATGGAGAAATCTGGAGTGCCCAGACAAAAAAGGGCGAAATTTCCAAGGGAGACCGCGTCCGCGTCGTCGAATTACATGAACTTATGGTCATCGTTGAAAAACTCACGTAAGGAATCTCACGTCCACTCAAGGAGACTTCTATGAATATGGTATCGCCCGCTCTCTATCTTCTCGTCTTTTTTTTTATCATCCTCGCCGCAAACGCCGTCAGAATTCTGCGGGAGTATGAACGCGGAGTTATCTTCAGACTCGGCCGAGTGCTTGGCGTGAAAGGTCCGGGTATTATCTGGCTATGGCCGTTCATCGATAAGATGGTAAAGGTCAGCCTGCGCACCGTTGTCATGGATGTCCCTCCGCAAGATGTTATTACTCAGGATAACGTTTCCATCAAGGTGAATGCTGTCATCTATTTCCGTGTGATCGAGCCACAAAGAGCCATCATTGACGTGGAGAATTTTCTTTTCGCAACATCCCAACTCTCGCAAACGACACTCCGAAGCGTGCTGGGACAGTCCGAGTTGGACGATTTGCTGTCACAACGTGACAAAATCAACCTGAAGCTTCAGCAGATCATCGACAGTCACACTGCTCCGTGGGGAATCAAGGTGTCAACGGTGGAAGTCAAGCAAATCGACCTCCCGCAGGAAATGCAGAGAGCCAAGGCAAAGCAAGCCGAGGCAGAGCGTGAACGTCGCGCCAAAGTCATCGCAGCTGAGGGTGAATTCCAGGCTTCGCAAAAACTTTCTGAAGCGGCAGAGATTCTCGCAAAACAACCGAGCGCTTTGACGCTCCGGTATCTGCAAACACTCCGTGAGATTGCTACGGATAAGAATTCCACGACCATCTTTCCCATCCCCATCGACCTGCTCAGACCTTTCTTGGAACTTGGCAAGAATAAATGACAGTACGCAATCGACATCTCCTCCGGAGATGAGCCCCCTTCTGTATGGACACCATACAGATGAGTGTATTGTCGCCGTCTACCAGCTGAACGATTCGCTCGTCCGCATCTACAAACGAATCGAGGGAAAGGTCACGCATGAAGACGTGGAATTCTTTCCCTTTTTCTTTCTAGCCGATGCCTCCCTCATCACAGGGTTTCCCGCCTTTTATTGGATCAAAGAACTCACGGGCCAACACGACTACAAACACCTTTTAGTGTTCAAACGGTGGAACGAAATGTGGGAAGCCGTCAACTTCGTCCTCAACCAGTATAACAAAACCCGCAGGCCCCGCGCCGATAGTTATCAAGAGGTCGATTCGATGCTTTTTCGTCCCGACCCTGTGTACCAATACCTCATGCAATCTGGAAAAACTTCGTTCAAGGGCATGTCGTTTCGGGACCTCAACAGAATGCAGATCGATATTCAGGTGTATTCCGCGAATCAGAGGTTGACGGATTCCTTGAAACAGCAGGGTCGGATTGTTGTGATTTCGATGTCAGATAATCACAGGTGGAAACAGCAGCTTGACGGGCGAAAGCTGGACGAAAAAGAGATGCTTGGGCAATTCATCGCTTTGATTCAGGAGAAAGACCCCGATATCATTGAAGGACACGAGTTCTTCAGTTTTGTGTTACCCTACATTGCACAAAGATGCGAGTTGCTTGGTATCGACCTCATACTTGGTAGAGGCCAACATGCCTTGAAGACCTATCAGAAGCGGTTTTACTCGGAGGACGAGTTTACGGTTTACGATTGCCCCGGCAGGCATCTCATCGACACATCACACCTGGTACGAACCTATGACTACTCCAAACGTTCTCTTGAGGGCTACGACCTCAACCACCTCAGTGCCCATTTCCAGATACAACAGTTCGCTGCAATCCCAAAACACCGCATAACGTCCGTTTGGGACGAGCGTCCTGAAACCCTTCTTCAATACTCTCTCGGCAATACCCACGTCATCGAGGCGGTGAGCGAGCGTCTTTCTCCGAGTAATTTCTATCTTGCGCAAATGTGTCCGTTTGGCTACGGAACCGTTGCTCAGCTGGGTTCATCGGCAAGGCTGGAATCACTGGTTTTGCGCGAATACCTCAGGCAAAAACATTCAATCCCGAGGCCACAAAGGGGTGCTCAGACGGTGGGAGGATACACCGATATTTTTTCGACGGGCGTTTTGGAGAACGTCCTGCAAGCCGATGTGGAATCCCTCTACCCTTCCATCATGATTTCCAAGCCCGTGAAACCCCGCACGGATACTCTGGATGTGTTTGTCCCCCTTCTCCGGGAGCTTACAAACCTGAGGTTAAAGGCCAAATCGAACATGAAGCGGGCGAAGTCGGCCCGCTCGCGCGCCCACTTTGACGCTATGCAGTCTGCATTCAAAATTCTTATCAATTCATTCTACGGGTATCTTGGATACAGCAGAGGACTGTTCAATGATTACCAACAAGCGGATGTGGTCACCTCGACAGGTCAAACCATTTTACGTTCGATTCTGAGAGAAATGGAACTGTTCAACGCTCTTCCTATCGAGGTTGACACGGACGGTATTTTTTTCATTGCTCCCGATAACATTCGCGGTGAGAAAAACACAGAGGCCTTTGTGGAGCGGGTCTCAAAAACCCTGCCGGCAGGAATCAACCTCATTCTTGAAGGAAGATACAAGAAAATGCTGAGCTACAAGATGAAAAACTATGCCCTGCTTGATGACTCCGACAACCTCATCATCAGGGGCAGTTCACTTATTTCACGATCCATGGAGCGATTTAGCCGTTTATTTGTCCAACGATGCATTGAATGTCTCCTGACCGGTGAGATTCCGCGACTTCACCACACATACGCCTCTTTCACAACGCAGGTCAGGAACCACCAATGGGAAGCAGCAGATTTCTGCCGCACAGAGACGGTTCGCGAGGATCTCGAGACATACACCAGACTCGTTGAACACGGCCAACGGAATGTTTCTGCTACATACGAAGCAGCGCGAAAGGCCGGTCTCTATTTCAAAGCAGGCGAGAGGATTTCTTACTACGTCACGGGAACGCACCAGGAAGTCAAGATCGCCGACAATTGCCGCATCGCTGACGAGTGGGATTCCAACCTGCCTGATGAGAACACGGCATATTATCTCGGACGCCTCAACGAGTGCGCTGAAAAATTCCGGGAGTTTTTTGAACCCGAGGATTTCAAAATCATTTTTTCACTCGACGACTTGTTTGGTTTCTCACCCAAGGGAATCAGGATTTTGACAAAAAAAGTAACCAGGGAGAAGTCCGAAGGGGTCAAAGAATCCGAAGAAAACGAGGAATTCGGCATCTGGCTGGGGGAAAACGAGTAGCCATCATTGCGAATCTGGAACAATTCAGGGTGGTGTCTTAAGTTGGTGCGGTCAGGACTTTTTTATCCGCCGTGTTTTTGGCGGACGTCCTGACCGAAACCCTGCCTGTGTCAGGAGGAAACCCGCCCGACTGAACGACCAGTCGTTCGCCAGCCCGCCGAGCGGTCTGGCGGGGGCGGGCTCCTGACACCACTTACGGACCAAACAAATTAAGACATTACTCAATTCAGGCGGGCTTGCATTTGTCGGCTGCGAATTGTATACTTTCACGTCAATTCACAGCACCGTTCTTGTTTCATCACAATTTGTTTTGCTTTTGCCCGCCTGCGGGCCGAAACGCCGCCCTTCGGCGTGCAGGCCCGTCTTCGGATGGGCTCGGCTGTGGGGCTTCGAACCGTTGCGGAAAGATTGTGCCAAGACCGCGCAAGCGGTCAAGCTGAACAATTCCCGAAGGGATCCCTTCGGGAGAAGGTGTCCCGCTTCGCGGGATTGCGCCTTTTGTTTTTGTGAAACAAATGGTGTTCATGTTCAACCAATAAGGAAGAAGTACCCTTATGGAACAAGGTACAGTGAAGTGGTTTAATAATGCGAAGGGGTACGGATTCATCAAGCGCAGCACCGGTGAAGACGTATTCGTCCATTATAAATCGATCAACGGCGAAGGTTACAAAACGCTCAACGAAGGCGACAAGGTCGAATTCGAAGTTGAGCAGGGCCCCAAAGGTTTACAGGCGGTCAAAGTCGCCAAAGTCTAAGCGGTAGGTAATAAAAAACCCGTCCCAGTATTCCTGTGACGGGTTTTTCGTGTCAAGGCGTTCTTTAACAGGCTGTTGAAAAACTGGTTCTGCGGCGGCGTCAGGAGTTTCCTCCTGACGCTAACACGCATAATTTCTCAGAATCAGGCACTATGACAACAGAAAATGAGACTGTCACTCCCGCGGATTGTAAGCCTGCCTACCGGACAGGCAGGCGGGAGTCCAGAACTCGAACCGTATTGTCTCTCGTGACGAAAACAAGATGCCAAAATGAAACTCGTTCTGGATTCCCGCTTAAGACGTGCCTGCCCGCCCCTGCGCGAGCCATCGCAGCGGAAGGCGGGCGGGAATGACAAGCAAAAAGTTTAGTGCATGTCTTTTTCAACACCCTGATACGCCTTTTTCCTGCAGGCGCTTTGCGATGATTTCGTACACGGCGTCGAGTGGCTGTTCGGTGCGAGATCCGGAATTCTTTACAGCCTGTTCGAGTGTTCCGCTCCGTTCCTTCAACCATGCCCAAACGTGATACCCGAGCCGGTTGCGGTCGTTGGGCTCTCGCGTGGCAATGTCCGCGACAACGCTGTATGCCAGCTTCTCAACGGATTCTGCAGCGAATTCAGATACAGACGGTGGCGGTTTTGTTGTCATGGCTTGACGACGTTCAAATGTGGTCGTTTTGGATAGAAGTGAATATAGAAACTTTTGCCGAGAAGCAAAAGGAGGGTCAGCCTGTGTGTTCGGATTTCGGGATCCCTTTTACCACCACCATCGTCAGGTCGTCATGCTGTTCTGCCTCGCCGCGGAACTCTTCGACGGCTGTGAGGATGGTGCGCTGTAAAGCCGGAGCGGACAATCCTCTCTTGTCTTTCACAAGCTGCGACACAGACTCCTCCCCAAACTGGACTCCCTGTCCGTTCATCGCTTCCGTAAGCCCGTCGGTGTAGAACAAGAACAGGCCGTCGGGCGTCAACGGCCGAACAACTTCCCGCAGCTCGCCTTCGAAGACCGGCCCACGCTCCAGTCCGAGACCAATGCCCGGCGCATCGAGATACTGCAGCTGTCCGTTGCTTGATATAAGAGCTTTGTTGTGTCCTGCCCGGCAAATGCGCACGCTCTTTTTCTCGAGGTCGAACAAAGCCAGAATCATGGTGATGAAGGACTTGCGCTCGATGCCATCGAAAATTCGACGGTTCACGTTGATGAGCATTTCTTTCGGTGAGTCATACATGTGTGCGGCAAGCTGCACCATGCCCTGTACCTTCGACATGTAGAGTGCGGCAGACATGCCTTTCCCCGAAACATCTGCCACAACCACGAGGATCTTCTGCGGGCCAAGCTGGATGAAATCAAAATAGTCTCCTCCGACCGTCGTTGCGGGAATCGAGATCCCGGCAATATCCAGCCCCGGAATCAAGGGGTTTTCTTTCGGCAATAATCCCTGCTGGATTTTGCGAGCGAGGGAAAGCTCTTCTTTAAACCGTTCCTTTTCAATCTCAGAATAGTGCAGTCGAGCATTCTCGATGGCGATGGCCGCCTGCCCTGCGACAGTTGAAAGCAAGTCTACATCTTCCTGGGAATACACCTTCCCGGATAATTTCGGCCCAACATTGATCATGCCGATGAGACGGTCTTTCAGAAACATCGGAACAGACAGAACAACTCCGCTCTTCACCAGTTTTTCTTTGTCGACTGGGCTTAATGCAACGGAATCAGGCTCTTGAGACAGGAGCGCAAACGATTGAGGTTTCCTCGTTCGACGCAGGACCGAAAGAAGCCCCGTGGGTTCTTCACGAAACTCGCAGCAATCCTTGTCGATATTCATTGTCACGCAGCCGATGGTTTCGTCGCAGAGAACGACGGCGACTTTGTCGATATGCATCGTGAGGGAAATCCGTGAAACCATCGAATTGAGGATTTCTTCGAGATTCATCTGCCTCGGCAACTCCTGGCTTAGCTCAAGGAGAGCTTTTTGATAGTTGTAGCGTTCCCTGTAGAAAAAGCGGTCGATCCAGTCCTGGATCCGCTGCTTGATCGGTTCGAAGGTAAACGCAATCACCACGAGGGCCAGCACGCTGACGAGCCGGTTTTCTTCTGTCCCGAACGCGTATGCAATGAAGTTGCCGACAACGTAAACGATGAGAATATACAATGCTGCCACACTTGCCGTGACCATGGAGTAGAACAGGCTTCTGCGAATGACAAGGTCGATGTCCATCAGCCGATAACGGAAAATGGCGTAGCCGAAGAATATAGGAACCACTGGTATGAGTGCCCCAGGTAAAAGCATAACAGGGTTCAGAAAAATGATGAACGGGTTTGATGCCGACACGATCAGACTGTATGTGAATGCAGCCGACCCGATCGCAATGCCGATGAGGATGGGCCGCAGTTCTGCCCGCCGCTCTTTTGGAATTCTCCTGAAATAACTGTAGCAGAAAAGCCCAAGCCCTCCGAAATAGAAAACATAGGGCGTCCCAAATATGGAAGCTATAACAGGAATGGGCATTTGGCCGAGTTGGAAGAATGGAAGAAAAGGCAAAGAAACGAACGCTCCGATGACGTACAGGCAAACGCCAACCCACCTTCGGTCGAGGTTTGGCAAATGAACGGGGAAGTGAAAAAAGAACCGTAGGAACACCGAGGGAGCAAGGAAATGCGCAATGATAAAGCTACTGCCAAGGAGTGCCAACTTCCACATCGGATTGACATCAGGATTTAGGTTCAAGACCGAAAGCCCGAAAAAGAGCATCATCACAAGACTGTAACGGCCAAATCTTCGCTGAGTCCTTCCCTGGGGACGGCTAAGAACCACAATGTATCCCACAATGAGAAAACCCAAACCCAGAAGAAACTGCGCAAGATATGGCGTGTTCACAACACGAAGGATTTCCACCTTCGTCTCGAATTTCGATTCTCCACGCTGGACGAGATACTGGATGGATTCGCCGGGACGGACTTTGTTGATGCGTTGCTGAGCTTCTCCGATGCTGGCAAACGGGGTACCCCCAAGTTCAAGAAGAATATCGCCGTCTCTGATCCCGGCAAGTTCTGTCACGCCGCCGGGCACGACGTCCGTAATGAGCAAGCGCGAACCCGTTCCGTCCAGGTTTCTCCACGCGCACTGGTCGTTGCCGAGAGTCTTGGTAAACATGACGTCGACAAAACTGAGACTCGTAACTCCGAGCACAACGAGCGTCAGAGCTGTATAAATAATACGAATTGACCGGGCGGACATCCGTTCAAACGGGTTTTTCATGCTCTAGAGAATACGAGTTTAGCGGGGTTTCGTTGCACGATTCAAAACGAATAGCCGATACTGAAGTAGGCAATGAAGGGGCCCAAGCTGAGCGGGTTATCCAGTATTTCCTTTCTGAAAAAAAAAGCCCGGCCAAGGGAAAACTCGGCAGGACCGATCGGCGTGTCGAAGGCAACCCCCACTCCGATGCCATGCATAAAATCCACAATGCGGATTTGTTCAGGTGTAGACCAGATCGCCCCCAGGTCATACCGTGCTTTCAGATAGGTATTAAAGAAAAGTTTAAACGGGCTCTCGTAGATGTATTCGAGACTTCCGACAATAAGCTGACGCCCTCTTGCGTTATCCTCCCGGATGCCGAAAAAGCTGTGTTGTCCTCCGATGCTGAAATGCTCGGAAACGGGAAGAGTTTCATCTGCTACGCCCAGGACGAATCTCGGCCTTATAACATGCCGGGGGAAGAGTTGCTGGTATTTCGAATACTCAAACGACATCTTTGTAAAGCCGATTGCGTTACCCACATTGATGAGGGCTGTTTCGTAAGAAAAGTTGACAAGGATTCCATCGGACGGATAGGGAAACCTGTTCTGAGTGTCAAGCCGGGTTCCGAACCTGATTGAGGAGATCTTATAGCTCTGGTTTGAAACCCGCTGCTCGAAGATATTGTACACCCGGTGATTCTCAATCCTCCCTTCGACCGTGACACTCCCGAGTCTTTCGAGCTGCGTCCCGAAGCTCAGCGATGCTCCATCCTTGACTTCCCGGTATTCGCCCACCTTGACACGGTCCCAGTGGAGCGGGTCGGCGACTGTTTGGGGTTCGAATTCAAATACGTTCACATCACGCAAGGTCGAATAACCCTTTACGCTGGCCGTGAGGTACGTGTCGAAAATCCTTATCGCTTTGAACTCACCGATGAGGCTGCGGTTGCGCGATCCTCCGAAAAACCTGAGGCCGATTTCCGCGCCGATGCCAAACAGGTTTTCATTACGGACATCGATGTAAGGCTGGGCGTTTCGCTCACTGTCGATCACCAGGCCGAACCTGATGAGGTCGGTGCTTCGTTCTCTCGCTTTGATCACCAAAATGTTATTGTCCCCCTCCTTCCGAATGCCGATCGACACTTGTTCAAATAAACCAGTTCCGTAAAGGTTTCGGATCCCTTCTGCCACTTTGGAAATCTGCAGGATGTCGCCGTCGTTCAGCGGAACCTCCCGCCAAATGACATAGTCTTTTGTTTCCTTTGTTCCGACGATGTCCATCCGATAGATCGTGCCTTCATCGATTACAATTGTGGCACGGCCCGTCGAGCGATCCAGATTCACTTTCTGAATCCGGGCAAGCGAATATCCTTGCCTTCGGTAATATCCTGTAATCTCTTTGAGTGCGCTCTGCGACTGATGCGCGTTGATGCGTCTCCCTATAAGCGGACGGAATGGCACCATCAACGTATCCGAAGCAATGCTCCTATTGCCGGTGAATTCCACTCCTTCGAGCACCGGATAGGGAACAGAGTGTAGCTGCATTGTTGAAGAAACATCGTTCTGTTCGACGACCACTTCGAGTGAATCATAATCACCTGACTGATAAAGTTGAACCAGCGATTTCTTCAGCTCAATCTCCGAAACACGGGTACCCGATATGACTTCGGCCAATTGGTGCGGCACGTCGGAAGTGGCAACAAATCTCGGATTCTTGAATTCTATATTCCCGCTGCCCTGGGAGTCGTTCAGCCTGGAAGAAAACATTGCCTGGATCGACTGCATCACAGAATCCGAACATTCTTCGCCTTTTCTGATAATGGACTGCAAGTCAGTAAAATCAGAAGACAGATGAGCTCCGAGGTCCGGTTTCACGACCGCATCTGCCTGCTCAAGAGCTCGTTTGTTCGCTTCCTGCATCATGATTCCCATGAGCTGATCGGCAACTTCCCACGGCGCGTTGAGCTTTCCGCGAGGCCTTAACGGGCTTGTGACATCTACGGCA
>JANOGR010000128.1:0-4703 GCA_031406095.1 Ignavibacteriales bacterium | reverse complement strand
AAAAAATATCCAGGAAGCGCTGCGACGGGAAAAAATTGACGGGTGGCTTCTTTACAACTTCCGCGGATCAAATGTTTTTGCCACCCGGTTAATGGCCCTCCCTACGCACATTATGTACACACGGCGCTATTTCTATTTCGTGCCGGCAAAAGGAGAGCCGAGAAAGCTTGTCCATCACATTGAACAGTTGAATCTCGATTCGGTTCCAGGCTCCAAGACAATCTATTTGAGCTGGGCTTCATTGGATCAGGGGCTTAAGAAGATCCTCAAAGGTGCCAAGAAGGTGGCTATGGAATACTCGCCGAGATGTGCAATACCGTACGTATCAACAGTTGACGGCGGGACTGTTGAGCTTGTGAAAAAAGCGGGTGTGAAAGTCGTCTCATCTGCCGACCTCGTACAATATTTCGAAGCTCGCTGGGATGACGAGCAAGCGCAGGACAATTTCGAGACCGCAGGGCATTTGCGCCTCATCGTGGATGAGGCATTCAGGTTTATCCGACAAAGGATTACCGGGAATCAGCCGATTACGGAATACGATGTCCAGCAATGCATGCTTTCCGAGTTCAAGCGCCGGGGAATAACGACGCAAGAAGCCCCCAATTGCTCAGTCAATGCCAATAGTGCGAACCCGCACTACGAGCCGACGAAAGACGTTCATGCGACGCTAAAAAAAGACGATTTTGTTCTCATTGACCTCTGGGCCAAAAAGGACAAGCCAAGGTCTGTCTATGCCGACATCACATGGACGGGGTTTATCGGGGAATCGGTACCGGCTGAGTATGAGAACATCTTTCAGGTTGTGAGAGGCGGAAGAGATGCGGCTTTGAAATTTCTAAAGGATTCTTTCGCAAGGAACAAGGAAATCATGGGCTGCCAGGTCGACGATGCGGCCAGGAATTACATCGAGAAAAAAGGGTACGGAAAATACTTTGTGCATCGGACGGGCCACTCGATTGGCGAAGAGATTCACGGAAACGGCGCGAACATGGACAACCTCGAAACGAAAGATGAACGGAAGATTATTCCGCAGACGTCGTTTTCTATTGAGCCGGGTATCTATCTTGAAGGCAAATTCGGCGTGCGGAGTGAAATCGATGTCTTTATTTCAAAAGACGGACAGGTTGTTGTAACCGGTGAGCCGATGCAGGAAAAAATGATTCCAATTCTTGCTTAACTGGCAAACCTTATCAAGGTCGGTACAGAACGTGATAGCCTTGACAACTTCTTGCCCTTGTCAAGGATGCCTAAGCTTGGGATTGTCCTTGACAAGGTTGCCATAGCCAATCATGAAATACACCGAAGGACAGTACTACCACGCCTACAATAGAGGAGCGCACAAGAAAAAGATTTTCCTCCAGCGTGATAACTATCTTCATTTAATAACGCTTCTGGCAAAATATTCCTTGCGCTACGGTGTGACAGTTTCGGCTTATTGCCTCATGCCAAACCATTACCATCTCATCCTCAAACAAAACGATTCCGGATCCATCGGCATGTTCCTCAAAACGACATTTAACGCCTACACACAAGCGATAAATAAGCGGTTTGGAAAGAGTGGCACGTTATTTCAGGGTCAGGTTCACGTCAAACCAATTGAAACAGAATCCCATTGCTTACAAGTTGTTCGCTACATCCATCTTAATCCATGTGCAGCTCGATTGGTGGCAAAGCCCGAGGATTGGGAGTTTTCTGATTACCGCGAATGGATTGGAATGCGCAAAAACATGTTGGGGGGCTTAAGTTTGAGAAACGAGTATTTCAAAAGCCCGGTTGACTATCGTAGCTTCGTTGAAGAGTATGTGGATGCGAAGGTTCCGAAAGCACTTGAGGATTTTCTTGAGCCGAGATGACCTTGTCAGGGCTGACTGTGGAATCTCGATGTCCTTACAAGGTTATCGTGAAATCTCGTTGGCTGAGTCAACCTTGTCAAGGTCTTGATAAATCCCTGTAACCTTGACAAGGCCAATTGTCTCCTTGACACTCTGGCCCATTTTCCTTAGCTTAGTGGCAGCAACTAAGCCGTAACTTCATGTACGGCTTATTTTTGTGGCAACCGGAAACTAATAAAACTTTAATAGTTTCCATTAATATTGTGGATGAAATGGGAATCGTTCAAGAACGCGACCGGATTGTGGAATCCGCGGCAGAGAAGTTTCTAAGTCAGGGTATTTCCAAGGTTACGCTCGACGAAATCGCAAACGATCTTCGTATGAGCAAGAAAACCGTTTACAAATTCTTCCCGAGCAAGGATGAGCTGCTCAAGTCGATGGTCCAGATCATGTTGGGGAGAGTTGAGAAACAGGTCAATGCAATCGTTTTGTCCGACAAGCCTTTCCCGGAGAAGATGACCGAGTTCATGGCGTTTGTTGGCAAGTTCATCGGCCGACTCAGCACGCAGTTTGTCCGTGACATGCAGCGCTTTGCTCCTTCCCTCTGGAAAGAAGTCGAAACCTTCCGGCGCGAGCACATTTTCGTCAAACTCGATGCAATGTTCGCTCAGGCACAACGGGAAGGCTATTTCCGGCCTGACGTCGACGCAGCATTGTTCAAACTCGTTTTTCTCCATTCCATGCAGGGTATTATAAATCCGCAGACTCTTTCACAACACTCGTTCTCGGCCCAGCAGGCTTTCAAATCGGTCTTTGTGATTCTGTTCGAAGGAATGCTGACCGACCAATCGAGAAAGGATTTTCATTTTTTTGATTCTCTTTTTTCTCAACAATGAGGGAACTTATGGCACGAACTCTTTTAAGCACGATTCCGATTGTCATACTACTCGCAGGTTGCAGCGGCGGAGACGGTTCATCGTTGACTGCAACAGGCACGATTGAAGCCACGGAAGTCACCTTGAGCGCTCAGGTTGGCGGAGTGGTCAAACTGGCTCGCGTCGATGAGGGCGCAGCTGTTTTACCTGGGGACACACTCGCCATTCTCGACGCCACGGACTGGACCTACCAGTTGCAACAGGCGGAGGCCGGGCTTGTTGGAGCCGATGCACAGCACAGACTTTCTTTGCAAGCGGCGAGGCAGGAAGACCTCATTCAGGCGGAGGCGAACTATAAGAGTGCAGAGAACGACCTGAAGCGGATGGAGGAGTTGGCCCCTACGGGCAGCATTTCCCAGAAGCAACTCGAAGATGCGAAAACGAGGTTCACGATATCGCAGCAGACGTACGAGAAAATGAAGCGCGGGTCGCGTCGCGAAGAAATCGAAATGGCGAGAGCGCGGCGGGACCAGGCTGAAGCCCAGGTTTCATCGCTCCGCAAGAAAGTGAATGACTGCACGATTCTTTCACCCATGCGAGGAGTGGTCACCAAACGTTTTATCGAAAGAGGGGAACTGGTGGGACAAGGAATGTCGCTGTTTCGCGTGGCAAACCTTGCCGAAATGGATCTTATGATCTATGTGCTCGAAACAGAATTGCCGAAGGTCAAGCTCGGTCAACAGGCAACGGTGAAGGTCGACGCGCTTCCTGAAAGAGAGTTTATCGGGCGCGTGGTCTTCATTTCATCGACCGCCGAGTTTACCCCGAAAAACATTCAGACGAAGGATGAACGCACGAAGCTTGTGTTCGGGGTCAAAATCAAAGTCGTAAACGTGGATGGGTCTCTGAAATCCGGCATTCCCGCCGATGTCACACTTCCAACAGGTTCAAGCCAATAATGTCTGCAGTCATTCTTGATAAAGTTCACAAGGTCTTTCAGGAAGAAGGCGAAAAGCCCGTCCTTGCCGTGGACCACCTTTCCTTGAATATCGCGCGCGGCGAGATTTTCAGTCTCGTTGGACCGGACGGAGCAGGTAAAACAACAACGATTCGCATGATGTGCGGCGTGCTTCGGGCCACGGAGGGCTCGATTACACTCCAGGGGTTGGACATCACCAAGGATCGTGAGGAAATCAAAAAGCATATCGGATATCTCTCCCAGCGATTTAGCCTTTACGGAGACCTTACCGTCGACGAAAACATCGACTTCTTTGCAGAAATCCACAGGGTGAAAGATTACAAGCTCCGCAAGGAAGATCTGCTGCAGTTTACCCGGTTGACGCCGTTTCGAGACCGGCTCGCCGCACGTTTATCCGGAGGAATGAAACAAAAGCTCGCCCTGGCCTGTACCCTGGTTCACACTCCCGACATCATTTTTTTGGATGAGCCGACGACAGGCGTTGATCCGATCTCTCGCCGTGACTTCTGGAAAATTCTGTCAACATTGCTGAAATCCGGCATTACGATCGTCGTCACGACGCCGTATCTGGATGAGGCGGAACGAAGCAACCGGGTCGCGATGATGAATGAAGGAAAACTCCTGATGTGCGATACGCCCGAAAAAGTGAAACAATCGTTTCCATTCGATGTTTTTGAGGTCGTTTGCGACAACCCCCGAAAAGCGGTTGAGGACCTACAGTCTGTATTCAGCAAGAAAAATATTCAGCTTTTCGGAGACCGCCTGCATCTGCTTCAGCCGAAAGGAGCGAAAGGGATTCCTGAAGTGACAAGAACATTCACCGAGCAGGCTATTGACGTAAAAGGAATTCGTCTCATAGCACCTTCGCTCGAGGATGTGTTCGTTTCAGCGATAACATAAAACTGGTAGGTCGGCCTTTAGGCCGACCTACCATGCCGCTTGGAACAAGAAAGAACATTTGCAAAAAAACTACGCAATAATCGTAGACGGGTTAAAAAAAAATTTTGGCAACATCGT
>JANOGR010000100.1:0-2591 GCA_031406095.1 Ignavibacteriales bacterium | reverse complement strand
GCACCTCGACAGCTACTTTCGACGCAAGAGACTCGATTTCCTTCAACACTTCTTCGGGGGATGGCAGCATGCCCCCCATCCTTCCCTTAAAGAACACAGGCTTCATGCCTCGGACGGCCAGTTCCACATCCTCCACCATCTGACCTGCATTCATTTCGACAACGAGAAAAGACTCTGCCTTCAATGCGGCCTGCGCAAGAATGGCAGTGGGGAATGGATAGAGCGTGATCGGGCGGATCAGCCCAACGAGAATCCCGCGCTCACGCGCAATCTCCATCGCTTTCTGACATATGCGTGCACACAAACCGAACGCTACCAGCACAATCTCGGCGTCTTCCAGGCCGAACGTCTCGAATCGTACTTCCTCGTGAAGACGTCGGTATTTTGCCTGGAGCTTCAGGTTCACCTCTTCCATTTTCTCCGGCTGAATAAACAAGGATGTGAGAATGTTTCTTTCGCGGGAAACCGGTTTCCCCGTTGTCGCCCAGGGTTTTTCCGTTTGGCGCAGGGAGCCATCCGGCGGCAAGACGAGTTTTTCCATCATCTGCCCCAATGCGCCATCGGTGAGAATCATGGCACCCATGCGGTATTCCTCTGCCAGCCGAAATCCTAAAAACGCAAAATCGGCCATCTCCTGGACGGAAGAGGGTGCGAGAACCAGAAGCCGGTAGTCTCCGTGCCCACCGCCCTTTGTTGCCTGAAAATAGTCTCCTTGTGATGGCTGGATGGTCCCGAGTCCGGGGCCTCCGCGCTGCACGTTGGCAATCAGAAACGGAATTTCCGCCGACGCCATGTACGAAATACCCTCCTGCATCAGGCTGATACCGGGGCCGGATGATGTGATCATGACCCGCGCTCCCGCACCCGCCGCCCCGTACACCATATTGATCGCCGCCAACTCGCTTTCCGCCTGGAGGACAACAGCGCCGCGCTTCGAACCATGGACTGCAAGGTATTCGAGGATCTCAGATTGAGGCGTGATAGGATAGCCAAAGTACGCATGCATCCCGGCCCGAAGCGCGGCTTCTGCTAAAGCTTCATTTCCTTTCATCAAGCGAATGTCGTCCGTCATCGAACTACCTCTGTCGCTGGTTGTGATACGGCAACTTTCTTCGCCGCGGGTTTTGGCTCACGGAACACGGTAATGGCAACATCGGGACACACCAGCGCGCAATTGATGCACCCTGTGCATGTGTCCGCGATCAGCTGAACGTAACGATAGCCGCGGGGGTTGAGGCGCTCTGACAGCCCCAGGCATTCCTGGGGGCATGCGGCAATACAAAGCTCGCACCCTTTACAGATGTTTTGTGCAACCAGGATTGTTCCGCGGATCATTATTGCCCCTCTTCAATCAGTTGGTGATACAAATGTTGAACATTGAACCTGTTTTGATTCTGCAGCTCAACTTCCGTGACTTTCCCCACCGAGACTTCATTGGGGATACACCAGCACGTTGGTGCGTTATCCTGATAACTGATCTTCGTTGTAAACCACTTCCGGCCGGCTGGACTGTTCGAACTGACCAGCGTTGCTCTCGTCAACGACACTTTGGGAGTGGATTCCGCGGCCAGGAGGAAGACTTGATCGCCATGAACCGCCCGGAATAAGCCATCCCACGTTGCAGTTATCTGCGCTTTTTTGAGCAATTCTCGACGTAAGGGCTCCTTCTCAGCTTCGATCTCTTTCCGGAATCTTTCCCGGTTCTGGTGAAGCTGCTTCTTAAATTGTTCAACGGGGTCTGAATCCAACACCGCACAAAGCACGGCCTCCGGTTTGAGCTCCGGCATGTTCAATCGGGGATGAATCTGCCACGTCGAGTCTTTCCACCTTTGGGGTCTGTCTTGCATGTCCTTCTCCTTTTCGGACTCTCACTACACTGACACCATTTCTGCTGGACTGGAAACGCGTCGCTTGGTGGTTTCATCCGAAATCCTTTGCGCTTCATACACTGCCATTGCCGTGATATTCACGATATCGCTCACGTCGGAACCGGTTGCCAGTAAATAGACTGGTTTGCGGATTCCCAACAGGATGGGACCAATAGCAACCGCGCCTCCCAGCCTCGCCAGCAACTTATACGCGATGTTTGCGGAGGTCAGATCCGGACAGATAAGGATGTTGGCTGCGCCTTTCAACGTGCTGAACGGGAAGTAGTCTGCAATGATTTCCGGCGTTACGGCCGTATCAGCCTGCATTTCCCCGTCGATGGCCAGATCGGGGGCTTTTTTCTTCACGATTTGAACTGCTTGGCGAACTTTTTCAACTAAGGGATGCTTTGAGCTGCCAAAATTGCTGAATGAAAGCATGGCAATTTTCGGTTCGATGTCGAATTCCCGTGCTTTCTCCGCAGCAAGGAGTGCAATCTCGGCGAGCTCTTCACTCGTCGGGTCTATGTTCACCGTCGCGTCGGCGATGAAGATGGTTTGATTCTTGAAAACCATCATATACAGCCCTGCCACGTTTTTCACTCCTTTACGTGTTCCGATGATTTGCAGCGCTGGCCGAAGCGTCTCGGGATAATGCTGGGTGAGCCCGGAAATGAGGCCATCAGCATCGCCCGTTTCCACCATCATCATGCCGAACATGTTATG
>JANOGR010000099.1:0-4290 GCA_031406095.1 Ignavibacteriales bacterium | reverse complement strand
TGAAACCGTTTCTCAAGAAAGAGCGGGAACCCGCTCCCCCCGCCGACATCAATCTGTTTGAGCGCAAGGTTCTCGATGTCCTCGGGAACGAACCCGTTCACATCGATGCCATTGCAGACCTCTCCGGCATCTCCACCGCTGACGCACTTGTCCAACTTCTTTCCCTCGAGTTCAAGGGACTCGTCAAGCAACTCCCCGGCAAAATGTTTTTGAAACACTAGCTTCAGCTATTTCTTCGGTTGTACTCCCAAAGCGCGTTCACGATTTTACTTCAGGACCGAGCTCTGCAATGTCAATTTGAGTGAAAGCTCCGCTCTATACGTTGAACCAGTACGTGAATTTAAGCATGAAAATGTTGTCGGCTTTGGCTGACACGAGGCGGTTGAATGATCGCCTAAATTGGAATTGGCCGTCGTTCAGGTAGTCGGACCTGTTTTGCGTCCACACAAGATACACCGTGGAACCCGGCCTGTATTCCCAGCGCAAAACGGCGTTACCGCGAAGGGACGTGAAGTTAAAATCAGGATTGCCCACATTAACTGTAGGGCTGGAACCGGCACCGTCCGGATCAATATCGTAACTCGTTATGTTACCTTGTGGATCGTTGTTTGTATTCATCGTTGAACCGTTCAGGCCGAAGTTCCTGAATACGAACGAGCCGGGCCGGGTGAATTCCTTCATGTTCGTATATTTCCCGGACGAGATGAGGGGCTGCATAAACACCTGCAGACTCAGTCGGGGCGTGAAGGTCCAGTTGAGCCTGATGTTGGCAGAAATGGTCGTCTGGTCTATGTTGGCAAAGATATACCTGTTGCCAAATGTTGCGGTCGCGGTCGGGTCGGCATACGACGTTACCCATTGTGCCTCAGAGAGACTCTTGCTGTAACTCGGCCCAAATGACAGGTTGACGTTCGGCGCCGGCTTGTACGTGAGAGAGAGGTCCGTGCTATACTGTTCTCCCCCTCCGCCTTGATAAGTGAAGCCAAATATCTCAGCAACCACGCTTTGCCTGCTGTCCGTCCAGACCCCGCCGAAAGCTTCCTGGCCTGGAGGATTCTCCATGGTTGGACCGCCCCGGGTAGCACGCGTATCCGTTGATTTCGGATTGTAGGTGTAACCGGCGAACGCCCCCCAAAAGTTGGTAAACTGGATGTTCCAGTTGTTCCACCAGCCGTGCCAGATCGCGCGATTGCCGAAATCACGACTTTCAAAAAGAGCGGTTTGAATTCTGATGGAGTTGTAATACTCGGTCTTGTCGGGCCAGTTATAACCTCCTGCAACGTGATAATTGATGACATCGTTTCGCCATTGGAATCCCATATCGTTTACGTCGAAGCCAGGATCCAGGACGCCGATGGCAGCATTCAGGAGCATCTGTCCCTTTTGCTTATTGAGGGCAATTCTCCCTCCAAATCCCGAGAGGCTTGTGGCATTGCTGTCAACAGTGGCATAGTTCTGCTCTGGCCGCTGGAAATAATGTCTCGAGTTCTGCTGGACAGCCAGCATCCTCGTTTGATTCCCGGCCATGCGGGAGAAAGCGAACCAGCCATTGATGACGTATGCCTTTTCATCATCGAGAAATGTCCATCCATCGACTCCGCCTACAACGGCGTTCCTGTTGATCTCATTTTCCAATCGTTTATCTTTGAAGAATCGATTACTATACGTTGCAATCAAACCAAAACCCTGTTTGCCGTCGTTGAAGTCTCTCTGCAGTCTCGTGATGCCGTAGTACGTCAAGGGCTCCACCTCAACATCATGAATGCGCACTCCCGAAGTCTCTGCCTGCGCATATTCTCTATTCGTCAATGCATGGATCATTCCAAAATTCCATCCGCCTAAAACCTTACCGGTGATCTTACCTGCGCCCGCTATGTGCGTTCCCAAAGGATAGTCGGTGAACTCCGCACTGAAGGGCAGGCTTCCTTGTGGAGCCCTTCCGAGACGGCGGCTATAAATAATTTCCGGATTCCCCCAGTTGAATCCCCAATTATTGCTTGAACCGCCGTAGCCGAAATTGAAGATGTTGTTCCCTTCGACAAAGAACGGGCGCTTCTCCTGGAAATACGACTCGACGTCGCTCAGATTGACGACGGCCGGGTCAACTTCAACCTGTCCGAAATCCGGATTGATCGTGGCATTGAGCGTGAGGTTGGATGAGAGGGCTATTTTGACATCGGCGCCGATGCCTGGCAGATAGCGCGAATTTGTCTTAAACGGGTCGTTGGGAGCATGTTGCAGGTACTCGGCGCGAGAAGTAACGTATGGCAGGATTTCCATCTGCAACGGCGGTGAGATTTTTTCTATTCCGTGTAATTCGATGAAACGGGAAACGAATCCGCTTTCTTTGTTAGGAGTGTAGACCACCATATCGCGTTCGTTGCTCCGTCCGATGCTCCTCCGAAAATTTACACCCCACACGTAGCTTTCCTGCTCGATGAACCGAAGCTGGGAAAAAGGGATTCGCATTTCAACCGTCCACCCGAGCCCATCGATAGTCGTATGCGCCTCCCACACGCCATCCCACGAATCATCGTCCCAGTCATCATTATAGAGTGTGCCGTCCTGCAACGAGCCTGCAGCGCTCACCGCGAAGTAATACCCGGTCCGCTTATCATGATAGGGATCCACGTAGAAACCGAACCAGTCCGCCGTGACGTCGAAATCACGGCGCCCCAGCACCTGCATAATGGAATCCGGAGCAGTGTCGTACATTCTCGCAGCGACGTAGATCGCCTGTTCATCATAGGCCACCCACACCTCAGTCTTTTGAGTTGGAGCAATTCCCTCAAAGGGTCTCTTCATCTTGAATGCTGTTAAACCTGACGAGCGCCATACAGATTCTGTTAGAACTCCGTCGATGCTCATGGGTTCCTGAACTCGGACGGCATTGGACCTCGTAAGAAGAGAATCATCGGAAAATGCGAGGGCTGAATACACCAGGCACAACGCCGACAAAACCGAGATGCGAGAATTCATCGAACCTCCCGAGAGAATTAGTGAACAACTTGTGGTAAGACCCCAAAAAATGAAAAAAGGTTGTAGCTCAGCTTGTTTTGGCACAGTTTCATTGAAACTTTGGATTTACCGGTGTGTGGTGGGTGAAGCAAACCGGGCGGGATCTCTTAACTACTCGAAACCGATAAATAAGACTCCGGAAACATCCGAAAGGTTGTCTTGCAACTGGTTTTCTGGTGAAACCTTGACAAAGGCCAACTGTGAAATATCGTCCGCTTCGTCATGGTCATTCAAGAAGCCGAAGGCGACGTTATATGCTTGCCTCATATGACGTTGCACCAGTTCTCGAAACGCTTCATGATTTCCCTCTCGCACCGGTTGAACCATCTGCAACTCATCCCGATCGGGCATTCAGGCCTGCCCGCCTTACTGAACTTGAAGGCAGGCTCGCCTACGGTCGCCGAAGGCTTTGCCGTAGGCAGGCCTAAGTCCTACGGACGCCGAAGGCTTTGCCGTAGGCGTGCCTTCGGACGTCGGCGAGCAGGCGGGGAATCCTATGGATTTGGAGGTTAGACGGCGGTTGATATGCGTCCGTTGACATTGAAATGAAAACGATTTGTGCTGATATTGAGAATCCCTTGGAATTCATCTTTCCGTTGAAATAACAGTGCATTGTCCGAAGGAACCTTTCGGGGGGTCGAACGGTTTTAACTGGTTCGCTCACAGAGGGTATGCGTAACCGAAAGAATTCATGCTTTCAAGACCGCCGACAACTTGACTTTGATTTCGAATTTTCACACCTTACCGTTCAAATAAAATAATAATTAACCAATTAACGGGCTCACGACAGACGACTTGATCAAACTTTTCTAGCATCCTTCCGTGTCTAGACATTTTCCACAGATGTGGCTATGGTTCCTGGCTGTTTCCTGTCAAGGTTCCACACGAAACGTCGACCTCTCTAACGATCCCACTCCTCTCCCGGGTCTGGCTGTTAAAAACAATATTTTATCTTTTAAGAAAACAAGAATAATATGCTTTTCATATATTATTGCCCGCAACATTTTCTTGACTAACGATAATCCACAATTCCTTTCATCATCTCAAAAAGGATGAGTTATGAAAAAATTTACACGGCTTTTTTCAACTCCCGTGCTTCTCCTCATTCCATGCATTATTGTCTGGGGGAGTGCAGTTTTCGCTCAGCAACCTACTGGCGAAATCCGTGGGATAGTTACGGATGCAGGAACTGGGGAACCGCTTATTGGTGCAACAGTTATCGTCGAGGGAACAAATATTGGCACGACAGCGAATCTTGAAGGCGCTTATTCC
>JANOGR010000045.1:0-12317 GCA_031406095.1 Ignavibacteriales bacterium | reverse complement strand
CCGTGATCTTCGTGGCCACGCCGCGCTGGGCCAGCAATCCCGCCGCTCGAATGCCATGATCGATCCGCTTGTTCGGGGCGAGGCGAGAAACCATCGCCAGCTTAAGCGGCGGGGCGATCTTACGGCCGTGCCACGGGTGTGACAGGAACGACTCGGGTCCATCGGGCATGTGCCCCGACTCATCGGGGCTTCAAGGGTTTGTATCATGTGTTGGGTGGCTCGCTCTCTCCCCTCGACGGAATCGGACCCGAAGAGCTCAGGGTCAAAGAACTTTTGGCGCGGTTGAACAACGGCCACATCGATGAAGTGATTCTCGCGCTGAACCCGAATGTGGAAGGGGAGGCGACCACGATCTACCTGTCAAAACTCGTAAAGCCGTTCGGTATGAAAGTCACCAGAATCGCGCGGGGGCTCCCTGTGGGCTCCGACCTGGAATTCGCCGACGAAGCGACATTGGCGCGGGCTCTCGAGGGACGGGTCGCGGTGTGAAGCCGCTTCTCTGCTTTCTTGCAATCTTTTCATGCACATCCTGTGACTTGTTCAAAACGAGGGATCCTGATTCACCGACACAGTCCAGCTCAAGCTATATCCCGCCCACGGAACCCTCAATCGTGTTTACCAATATGAAAAACGCGGTCCTCGATTTGAACACGGTCAACTATCTGAAGTCTTTTGCGGATTCGTCGTCAGCCGGACGGAGTTTTCGCTTTGATCCAACGACGCAAGCCAGTTCCCGTTACGGCGGTGTCTTCCTGAATTGGACGAAACAGTCCGAACAGCAGTACTTTGAGAACATGAAATCGAAAGTGCCATCAGGCCGCACCGTTTCGCTGGAATTCCTGTCGCTGGTAGGAAGCCCTCAGGGCGATTCTTCACAGTACAATGCCACATACCAGTTGACGGTCCAGCATACCCAGCCGAATATCGCTAATCAGGTTCGAGGGCAGTCTCAGTTTTTTCTCATTACGGACCGTTCCCGCAACTGGGTCATCTGGCGGTGGGTGGATGTCCAGCAAAATGCGAACGACTCCACATGGAGCGACGTCAAAGGAGCGTTTGGACAATAAGATGACACGTCGGAGGGATTCCTTTGATTCACTCAGTTTCGGAGTTTTGGGTGTTCTGCCTTTCACGGTTTTGCTTTTTGTTTGCTGCAATCCCTTTGCACCGGCGTTGGATTCCAGCGAGGATCCGCTTACGTCGATTCTGGGCGACCCCAAGACGCCCGACGGCGTGTTTCAAAACATCAAGTACGCATACACCTTTCGCGATACGAGCATTTACGGCCAACTTGTCAATTCGGATTTCACGTTTCTTTTCCGCGACTATGACCGTGGCATCGACCTCACATGGGGGAGAGAAGAGGAAATGCGGGTAACGCTCAGCCTGTTCCGCAACGTCCAGCGGCTGGATCTGGTTTGGAACAACGTGGTCAGCCAATCCTTCGATTCCGCCAACACAAGGATGAACATCGTCCGTGGCTTTAACCTCACCGTCACGCTCAACCCGGAAAATGTCGAGCGGGCCGACGGCTACGCAAATCTCTCACTTGCCAGGCAAAGTGCGTCGCAACCCTGGAAAATTCTCCGATGGCGCGACGAATCAAATTTCTAATCAATGAATTAGTCTCGTAAACTCATGCAAATCGGTTACATCCTGAAAGAGGGTTTTTCCGGGTTCAAACGCGCAAAACTCTCGATGCTTGCCGCCATCTTCACAATTTGTATCTCGCTTCTGCTTCTCGGGTTCTTTTCTGTTCTCCTCATCAATGCAAACCAGGTCGTGGAATCCTTGCGCGAAAAAGTTGAGATGGAAGCTTTCCTTTCAGACCAGCTTACGAAGGAAGAACAGGCCAAGCTGAAGAACAAAGTCGCTGAAATTCAGGGAGTGAGAGACGTACGACTGATTTCGAAAGAGGAGGCGGCGGCGGAAATTTTCAAGCAGGAATTCGGTGAGGACATCTCCAGGGTGCTTGATTTCAACCCACTCCCTGCGTCCCTCAAGATCTTCCTGAAGGACGGCTTTAAAACGGCTAAAGGAGCGGAATCAGTGTACAACGCGCTGAAGACGGTCAAAGGTGTGGAGGATATCATCTATCGAAAAACACTTCTGGAAATGCTGGACCAGCGTGCGATGACGTTGCTGTGGTTTAGCCTGGGCGTCGGAGTGTTCATTACCATTTCCTCCATCTTTCTTGTTGCCAATACGATTCGCCTTGCGATCTACGCCAAGCGCAAAATTATCCAGACAATGAAGCTCATCGGTGCAACGAGGAACTTTGTCCGAACACCCTTCCTGCTTGAAGGGCTCATCCAGGGTTTCCTTGGAGGAGTGATTGCTGCCGGGATCGTGTTTCTTGTCTTCAATTACCTGGAACGCTGGGTGTCTGTTCAGCTTTCAGATTTCGTCCGCGTCCAGCCCTCTTACTACGCTGTGATTGTAGGAATTGGTTGCATGTTGGGCTTGCTCGGAAGTATGATTTCGATTCGCCGGTTCATCGGCGAGAGCGTGGTGTCTTGAAACTTCGTTGCTTTTTCAGCAATTGTTTTCTAAACTTTTCCCGCAATTCTTGTAGCATCTCATGAATACGATCTCCGTGCTTTACACCTCCTCGATCGGCAAAAAAATCGTGATGAGCCTGACCGGGCTCTTCCTTTGCACGTTCCTGCTTGAACATGTTGCCGGCAATTTCTTGTTGTTCATGAACGACAACGGACACATGTACGACGCCTACACGGAATTCATGTCGCATAACATCCTCGTCCGGACAATCGAAATATTCCTCTTCGCAAGCCTGGTGGGACACGCCATCAGCGGAGTTCTTGTTTGGATCAAAAACCGGCGCTCACGACCCGAGAAATACGAAGTATACCGGTTGAAGGACAACGCCCCTCTTGCCTCCCGCATCACGATGCTTACAGGGAGTATTGTCTTTCTTTTTTTGGTCGTTCATCTGCGGACATTCTTTGTCCCAACGAGGTTCGGCATCGAAAAAATCTCGCCGTACGCTCTTGTCGCCCAGGCATTTTCCAACCTCTGGTATTGCGGCTTTTATATCGTGGCGCTTATCCTGCTCGCTTACCATTTGAGGCATGGATTCCAGTCGGCATTTCAGACGTTGGGCCTGAAGAACAGCAAGTATGCAAGCGTCGTCGAGTGGATTGCAGTCATTTTCTGGCTCCTCGTTCCTTTGGGATTCGCCAGCATGCCCGTGTATTTCTATTTCTTCCACCAGTCAGGTCCCGCTTCGGTCGTGTTTGGAGTTCAATAATGAAACTCGATTCAAAAATTCCTGAAGGTCCCATAGAAAAAAAGTGGTCGAACCACCGCTTCCACATGAAGCTGGTGAACCCCGCCAACAAACGGAAATACTCCGTGATCGTGGTCGGGACGGGTTTGGCTGGCGCTTCGGCGGCCGCAACGCTCGCAGAGCTCGGCTACAGCGTTATTTCCATGTGCTATCATGAGTCACCACGGCGGGCTCACAGCATCGCTGCACAAGGAGGCATTAACGCACCGAAGAATTATTCGAATGACGGAGATAGCGTCTGGCGGCTGTTTTACGACACGGTGAAGGGTGGAGATTACCGGGCGCGGGAAGCGAATGTGCATCGACTTGCGGAAGTAAGCAACAGCATCATCGACCAGTGCGTGGCCCAAGGAGTCCCTTTTGCGCGGGATTACGCGGGATACCTGGACAATCGCTCATTCGGCGGTGCACAGGTTTCTCGAACGTTTTATGCCCGTGGGCAGACAGGCCAACAGTTGCTGATCGGCGCGTATTCAGCCCTGTGCCGCCAAATCGATGCCGGCAATGTGAAGTTCTTCCCAAGAAGGGACATGCTCGACCTGGTGGTCGTTGACGACCAGGCACGGGGTGTCGTGGTTCGAAATCTTGTGACGGGTGAGATCGAGTCGTACGTTGCCGACGCCGTGGTCTTGGCGACAGGCGGCTACGGAAACGTGTTCTATCTCTCGACAAACGCCAAGGCGAGCAACTGTACGGCGATCTGGCGAGCCTACAAACGGGGCGCTTTTTTTGGCAATCCCTGCTACACACAAATACACCCGACGTGTATTCCGCAAAGCGGCGACTACCAATCGAAGCTCACGCTGATGAGCGAAAGCCTCCGGAACGACGGACGAATTTGGGTATCGAAGAAAAAAGGCGATGCGAGGAAACCCGGCGACATACCCGAAGAGGAAAGAGATTATTATCTCGAGAGAATGTACCCGTCTTTTGGCAACCTGGTCCCTCGCGACGTCGCGTCCCGCCGCGCGAAGGAAATGTGCGACAAAGGCTATGGGGTCGGGCCGACACGGTTAGCCGTCTATCTGGACTTTTCAGACGCCATCAAAAGAAGCGGAAAGAATTCCATCGAAGAGAAATACGGAAACCTGTTCGACATGTATCACGAGATCACGGCCGAAGAACCGTACAAAACCCCGATGCGAATTTATCCCGCCGCGCATTACACGATGGGCGGCTTGTGGGTTGATTACAACCTTATGACGACCATTCCCGGGCTGTATGTCATCGGAGAGGCGAACTTTTCCGACCACGGAGCGAACCGTCTTGGAGCCAGCGCACTCATGCAAGGCCTGGCAGACGGATATTTCATCCTTCCGTACACCATTGGCGACTATCTGGCTTCGACAAAATTCAAAGCCGTCAAAACCGACCACCCGGTGTTTCGAGAGATTCAAAAAGATGTACGAGAGCATATCAAGGGTCTCGTTTCCATGAACGGGAAAAGAACCGCTGAAGAATTCCATAAGGCCCTTGGGAAGATCATGTGGGATTTGGTCGGGATGGCTCGAACAAAGAGCGGGCTGGAAAAAGCCATCGCGATGATCGCCGCGCTACGCAAAGAATTCTGGAAGGATCTCAGAATTACCGGGATGGAAAACGACCTGAATAGCGAACTCGAAAAAGCTGGCAGAGTCGCTGACTTCATGGAACTCGGCGAGCTTATGGCACTGGATGCATTGCACCGGGAGGAGTCGTGCGGAGGCCACTTCAGGGAGGAATTCCAGACGCCGGAAGGTGAGGCGCTTCGGAACGACAAAAAGTTCGCCTACGTTGCTGCGTGGGAGTATGCGGGTGAAAAGAAAAATCCGCGCTTGAACAAAGAACAGCTGAAGTTCGAGAATGTCAAACTCACGCAACGAAGTTATAAATAGATCGCCGATCGTCCATGCGAAGGATTATTGAATGAATTTTACGCTGAAAGTCTGGCGGCAGAAGAACAGGAACGACGACGGTCGGCTTGTGACATATCAGGTGCAGAACATTTCTCCGGATGCGTCTTTTTTGGAAATGTTGGACGTGCTCAACGCTGAACTCGCCAGGAAAGGGGAAGATGTCATCGAGTTCGACCATGATTGCCGCGAAGGGATTTGCGGCAGCTGCGGCGTCGTGATCAACGGCCGGGCGCATGGCCCGGGCCGGGGAAGCGCAACGTGCGAACTACGGATGAGGAGTTTCCGGGACGGGACGACGGTTGTCGTTGAACCATGGAGGGCAAAATCTTTTCCGGTTCTCAAGGACCTCGTTGTCGACCGAACGGCGTTCGACCGGATCATGCAAGCGGGCGGATATACGTCGGCAAAGACGGGTGGTGTGCCGGACGGGAACGCAATCCCCATTCCGAAACCAGTTGCAGAAGAAGCAATGGATGCAGCTTCGTGCATCGGCTGCGGAGCGTGCGTCGCGGCTTGCCCAAACTCCTCCGCCATGTTGTTCGTCGCAGCAAGGGTCTCTCATTTAGCGCTCCTTCCTCAGGGACAAATTGAGAGGAAAGAGCGCGCCCTTCGAATGGTCGAGCAAATGGATAACGAAGGATTCGGGAGCTGCTCGAACAACTACGCATGCGAAGCCGAGTGCCCGAAAGAGATTTCAGTGACACATATAGCGAGATTGAACAGGGAATTCATTCGCGCGAAGATAACATAAAAAATTCGACGCATCTCTAAGATACGTCCCATTTGCTCTTAATCAAAAGGCGATTCCTCTAATTGAATCGCCTTTTTTGTTCCTCTTCCGGGCCAGTTCTTGCTAATCCATGCATTATTGGCTAATTTTGATTTGTGCGTGGAAAAAACCTCATTTTTCTTTCCTTCCTCTGCCTCGTGCAGGCATCCTCCCAGGATACAAAGGAAAACGCCGATTTCAAGCTTGCCGTCAACCTCTACAACGATAAGTTGTACGACCTCGCGCTGGAGCAATTCCGGCAGTTCATAAACCTCTATCCAAACACCCAGAACGGTATTGAAGCGCGATTTTACCTCGGACTTGCTCAGTCCAAACAGGGAAACCACGAAGATGCCCGTGTCACCTTCCAGAATTTTGCCCTTGCGTACCCGGAAAATCCGAAAGCGCCCGACGCCTGGTGGAACGTAGCGGAAGCCTGCATCGCGATCAACAATTTGCGCGAAGCCGCCCTCGCGTTTGAGCGTGTCAAATCGTTCCATCCCAAAAGCAAGCAAGCCCCGGCGGCTCTGCAAAAAGCCGCTGAATTGTTTGAACGGCTGAAAGACAGGGAGAGCGCAAAGAAAATTCTCCGCTCACTCACGCAGGAATACGCCTCTCTGGATGTCCTTCCCGCCCGATTGAAACTTGCCGAGTTCCTGACTGAGGAAGCACAGTTCGATGCGGCGAGAAACGAATACAAAGTTGTTGCCGACGCATCGAAAGACAATAACCTGAAGGCCCGGGCGCTCGTGATGATGGCGGGCAGTCTTGTGAGTCTGGGCCGGCTCTTGGAGGCGGAAACCGCGTTGAATCAGGTGATTGCAAATCTGCGCACGAGCACAAGTTACCATGCAGCGTTGCTTGCGCTTGGCCGCTTGAAGAAGACCGGGGGAAGTTTGAATGAAGCCCTTGCCGCATGGAAAAATATTTCAGACGATTCCGTCCGCGCTCCCAAACAGGTCCGCCAGGATGCGTTGATCGAGTTGGGGGAGGTTTCCGGCTCAAACGGCGAGTATAACAAAGCCCTCACGTATTTTGAACGGGCTGCGGCAATCCGCGCTGAACGGGGAGGACTCGCATTTCACAAAGCGGGCATGGTCGCCGAGCGCCTCAATAATCTCAGCTATGCGGGCGATCTCTATGCACGGGCGTACGCCGACACCTCTCCTGCCGTCGACAAACGCGGGATTCTGATTGGGGCGTTCAAAGGAGCAAAATTTTCAAAGAATTATGCTGAAGCAGAGAGAATCGCACGGAGGTACTCGTCCGAGTATCCGCTCGACGCGAGAACCGACCGGATGATTCTCGAGTCGGCTCAGATGTTGCATAAAGAACTGAATGACCCGCGCCAGGCGATTGAATTGTGCCAGGAGTTGATAAAACGGTTCCCCAGGAGCTCGGTTGCCGATGATGCCGCCTTCGGCCTCGGAATCGCATTGCGCGCTGCTGGTGAATTCGAAAAAGCCATCGGCCAACTCGAGTCGTTGCCCAAGAAATTTCCGAGTAGTGAATTCGTGAAACAAGCCAGGGACGAGGTTGAGAGAATCCGGCTCTTCGACCTCAAAGATAGAGAGGCCGGTCAGGAAAGACTCGCCCTCCTGATAGGCGATGTCATTCAGCAGAAATCGAAAGGCGACCTGGCTTTTCGTCTTGCCGAAATCTATTTCCACCACCTGAAGGACTACACTCAAGCCGCCGCTCAATACCAAGCGGCGCTTGCGGCCGACTTGGACCCGGCAAAACGTCCCGCAGCCTGGTTTTATCAGGCAAGGTCGTACGAATATTTGGCGAGAAAACAGAATGTCAGAAATGCGCCCTACGCAGCCAAGTCCATAACCTCGTTCGATTCGCTCCTGAAAAAATTTCCGTCGAGTGAATTCACAGACGATGCCCAGATTGCCCAGTTCCAGCTCAAGTTACAGGCGGCCTCAAACGCATCGGAGGCCAGAAAAGTGGGAACGGAATTTCTCAGCATCTTTCCAAACTCCCGGAGAAAGGACCTCGCACTCTTGGCTTTGGGGAACTCGTATCAATCGGCCAAAAACTACGGGGACGCAGCGCTTGCCTACAAGATGATCCTTGAAAAGCAGCCAAGGAGCGATGTTGCGGTGGATGCGCTCTTCCACCTGGGTTCAACTCTTTTCTCCATGGGAGACAAAGACTCATCTGCAAAGGTCGTGAATCAATTCATCCTGGCGGAGCCGAACCACGAACGAAGTGCTCAAGCTGCATTCCTCCTGGCAACCGTTGCAGCCGATCGCGGGAAGTCAGTCGAAGCCGTAGGATGGTACGACCGGATCGAGAGAGTGTATTTCTATACGAACTTGAACCAGGACCTTGACCTGAAGCGGGGAGAAACCTACTATGCCTCGGGAGAGTACGAGCGTGCGGTAACTTCGTTCCAAAAGCATCTGGAGGCACTGAGTCAGGATTACTTTCGCATTTCTGATGTCCCCGCCGACCTGATTTACAAGCTTGCATTCTCGCTGGAAAAACTCGGAAATCGTCGTGATGCGAAACGTTATTACAGCGAATTCCTTCTGCGTGAGCCTGCTTCAGATCGCACCGGTACGGTGTATTACGCGCTCGCAGGAATTGCCCGCGCAGAAAATAAGATCGACCAGGCGACAAGATACTTGCAGGAAGCGAGTCGATTTGGCTCATTTGGGAGCGATGACCGGGTTGTTTTGGAAACGGCAGAGCTATTGTTCAAAAACGAACAATATACCGAAGCGATCGCAAAGTTCAGTGAGGTTGCCGGCAAAACGAAAAACGACAGCCTTCAACAGCGTCTGCAGGCCCGCATCATTGTTTGCTATATGCGATTGGACAACATGAAAGAGGCGGAGAAACGGATTGCAGGTTTTTTGAAATCCGCTCCG
This sequence comes from Ignavibacteriales bacterium, assembly GCA_031406095.1. Classification (GTDB taxonomy): domain Bacteria; phylum Bacteroidota; class Ignavibacteria; order UBA10030; family UBA10030; genus JANOGR01. The sequence goes on along the minus strand of JANOGR010000045.1, from coordinate 3,461 downwards.
ACTGCCTCAGTCTCCATGGCTGAATTCGAGTTCGAGCGGGGCAAGTATCATTTGCGAAAAGACGAACTTGAGAAGGCGGGCCAACGATTCGAACTTGTTCGTAGGCAGTACCCAACATCATCTGTTATTCCTGAGACGATGTACTGGGTTGCCCGCGCTCATGAGCTTCGCGAACAGCCTCAGTACGCCATTCAGGTTTATGATTCCATTCTGCTTTTGTATCCGACAAACAGCATCGTGCCCCGCACGCAGCTGAGCCTCGGCAACGTGTATTACAACCTTGAGCAGTGGGACCCAGCGGCCAAACTTTTCAAAACAATTCTTGACCATGCGGACCGATCGCCCGACCTCGTTCAGTATGCCATGAACAACCTCATTCTCACCTACAAAGAATTGAACCTGTTTGATGCGGCGCTCGAGATGACGCGCAAATACATTGCGCAGTATCCGGATGACCCCGGCCTCATTGATAAGCGCATCGACATCGGCGTCCTCTATCAGAAACTCGGCTACTACGAGCAATCGGTTCTGCACCTGCAGAAACTCCTGGAAACGAGCAGCAGTGAAATCGAGCCCGAAGTACGGTACTATATCGGAGAGGCTTTTTTCTTCAAGGGTGATTTTCAACAGGCGATTCTGGAGTTCTTGAAAGTGCCCTACATGGTCGGCAGACGCGGAAAGGTGGATTGGACAGCGACCTCGTACTACATGGCGGGGCAGTCATACGAGAAGATGGCAAAGTACGACCAGGCGGTTACGATGTACCGTCAGATTATCGAGCGGCCGGGAATCGATGTTGCATTTAAAACGGCAGCGCAGAAAGAAATCGAACGCGTGAAAACAATCGAACGGCGAAACTAAGAATACACTCGGCCTCAAACCAAATCTCAACCTCACTATGGGATACATTTTTGAAACGGAAATCATCGCAATCGTAAATGCGGTGCGCGGTCGCACCATCGGCGAATCGGAAAGCATCAGACTCAGAGATGTGCTAAGAGCCGACATTCACCCGGTCATCAAGGCCTATTTCATGGCGGAAGTAAAGCGCATCCTCAATGATGAACGGGCTTTGGAACTGCGCTCCAAACGTCTCCCATACGAGCTGCCGGAAACCGCGAGCCTTCAGCGGCAAATCGACATCGTACTGGTGCACAATTATCATTTCGAACAGCAAGACTTTGAATCGTTGGTCGACGAGGCCGTCCATTTCCAGTTCAACTATTTGTGCCGCCCCCAGTGGACCCTTTTGAATTTTATCTATGGAACTCAGCGCAAAGTTTCGGCCTCCGACCTCCAACGAAAGCTCAAGTACTGTGTCGATTACACGTACTTTCCGGACCTGATCAAGAGATACCTAGAAAAGCGCGGCCTGGCGGAGATCACGTATGAAGAATTCAAGACGCTCCTCGAGCGAATAGACCGGGAGGTTGTCGCGCAGCACTCGAGCCTTGAGCTTGCGCGCATGACGAGAGCTCTGCTCGGTTTCGTGGACGCGGCCAAACAGGCGCCGCCTGATGAATTCGAACAGCCGAAACTGCCTATCAATGCTGCCATTGTGTTTTTCGAGGACAAACAACTTGACGACATCAAAGCCCGTCTTGAGCTTGAGCGCGACAAAAACAAAATACAGGATGTCACTGTTTCAGAATTGGCGACACTGATTGAAAAAGTGCGGACAGGGAACGAGGATGCAAAGATTGAAGCTTCTTTGCAGGACCTCCTTCCCAGTATTTCGAGGCGGGAGGAGAAGCGCGTTCAATTGGACAACATCGTTGTTTCGATGGACGAGACGCAACAGCATGCTTCTGCGCCGGGGGAGGAATCATCCACACGAGGTGTTCCAGACGCGAAAAAAGCCAATCAAGAGCCCTATCCTCCCGCCGATATCCACAACGACTTGTACGAGGAGATTTCGGATTCTGACCGCAAGTTATTTGTCAAGAAACTCTTTCGACGGGATGGTCAGGAATTCCGCAAAGCGGTTGACGAGCTTGGCAGGTTCCGGTCGTGGCAAGAGGCCTCTCATTACCTTGATGAACTTTTTGTCTTGAACAATGTGGACCCCTTCTCAAAGGAGGCGGTTTCGTTCACCGATCAGATCTTCACGCGATACCGCACCAAGGAACTCTAAAGGCTGCGTTGTGCAGTTTTTCCGTCCACAGGCATTTCGAATATGCAATTCATCGATGAGGTAAGGATCAGCGTCAAAGCCGGAAACGGCGGCAACGGCTGCATAAGCTTTCGACGGGAGAAATTTATTCCGAAAGGCGGACCCGACGGCGGCAATGGAGGCCGCGGCGGAACTGTCGTTATCCGCGCGGACCATCACCTGAATACCCTGCTTGATTTCAAATACAGACGTCATTACAAAGCCTCACGAGGCGAGCATGGACGGGGAAGAAACCAGGAAGGGAAATCGGGCAAGGATGAGTTGATGAGGGTGCCGTGCGGAACTCTCATAAAGGATTTCGGTACGGGCGATCTTCTGGCCGATTTGACCAGGAGTGGCGATGAATTCATCGTCGCGAAGGGCGGGAAGGGTGGGAAAGGGAACTCTGAATTCGCCACTTCGACCAACCAGGCTCCGAGAATCGCCGAACCGGGCACACCCGGCGAGGAGCGTGAACTCCTTCTGGAGCTTAAACTGCTCGCGGATGTCGGGCTCGTGGGATTGCCGAATGCCGGAAAATCGACGCTGATTTCAGTCATTTCCGCAGCGAAACCGAAAATCGCCGACTATCCGTTTACGACGCTGACCCCGAACCTTGGAATGGTCTATTTTCGGGAAGGACGCAGCTTCACGGTGGCAGATATCCCGGGGCTTATCGAAGGCGCCCACAAGGGAAAAGGGTTGGGAATGCAGTTTCTTCGGCATATCGAGCGAACAAAAGTGTTGGTATTCCTCGTTGAAGCCGTAGCGAAGAATCCCAAAAAGGACTACAAGATTCTTTTGAATGAGCTTGGAGCCTTTGACGAGAATCTCTTAAAAAAACCACGAGTTGTCGCCCTGACGAAAAAAGACATTGCAGACGAAGCCCTCATAAGAAAAGTGAAGAAACTTTCCTTCGGAAAAGGCATCCCGGTTCATTGTATTTCGGCGATCGCGCAGGAAGGTCTGGAGGGTCTTCTTCAGGATGTGTGGAAGAGGCTGGAAAAAACCGTGGAGGTCATGAGGCTCAAAGAGCGAAAATGAAAGAACCTTGGTATAGATTCGAGGGATCACAAAGGGATTGCCGGGAAACCTCTTTCTTGACAGCATAGTTATTTCTCTGTATATTGTAATCATACGATCGCGGGGTGGAGCAATTGGTAGCTCGTCGGGCTCATAACCCGAAGGTTGCAGGTTCAAGTCCTGCCCCCGCTACAAAAATGAAGCGGCCTGCCTTTTGGCGGGCCGTCTTCATTTTTATGGGATGAGCAGAAATTGAATTCAAGCGGAGCGTTTTGAGCGACGTCCC
>JANOGR010000185.1:0-11192 GCA_031406095.1 Ignavibacteriales bacterium | reverse complement strand
GTTCGATTTCCAGGCCCATAAATGACTGCAGCCTCCGCTCCTCGCTTTCCACATGCAAAACATACTTCGGGCCCAGAGGTGTATTCACACGGGCGACTCCAAGGTCTTTCAGGTCCCGGGAGAGCGTTGCCTGCGTGATGTTGAACCCGGCGTTTTTCAACGCTTTGCGCAGTCCCTTCTGCGTCCCAACGGCCTGATGAGTAATAATCTGCTTCATCGCTGTATGACGACCCTGCTTGTTCACGATGAAACAGTCTCCATCGAATGAAGGGCTGAAGCCGAAAATTTCTTTTTCCCGTCCATCCTGAATCCACAAAGCATTGCCAGAATGGCTTTTTGAACGTGAAGGCGATTCTCACCCTGGTCGAAAATAATAGATTTCGAGCCTTCCATAACATCGTCCGTGATTTCTTCGCCCCGATGGGCGGGTAAACAATGCATCACAACACAATCCGGTTTCGCCAGGGCAAGCAGTTTTTGGTTAATCTGGTATCCTTTGAATGCTTTTCGCCGGCGAGCGCGCTCTTTCTCCTGCCCCATGCTCACCCAGACGTCTGTGTAAAGAACATCTGCATCGACAGCGGCCTGCTTCGGGTCTTTCACAATTTCAATGTCGCTGACCTTCGATTTTTTCGAAGATTCGAGAATTCCCTTATCCGGATAAAATCCTTTCGGTGCAGCAAGAACGAAATGAACGGGAAACAGTGCCGCAAATTCAAGCCAGGAGTTCACGATGTTGTTGCCGTCTCCGATAAACACAATCTTGACGCCCGAAGTGAGTTTGTTGATCTTGTAAAGGGTGTATGCGTCCGCCAGCACCTGACACGGATGCGACAGGTCTGTCAAGGCGTTGATCACGGGAATTGAAGCGCTGCGGGCGAGTTGAAGCAACGTCTTGTGCTCGAATAACCGTGCGATAATGACGCTCGCGTATCTGGAAAGTAACCTTGCAACGTCGTTTGCTTGTTCCCGTTCACCAATGCCGATGCCCTCCTGGGAGAGAAATACGGGGTGGCCTCCTAGTTCGTGGACACCGACTTCAAACGAAACCCGCGTTCTCAAAGAAGGTTTCTGGAAGATCAAGGCCGCAGACTTGCCCGCCAGGGGTTTCACGGCTTTGTTGGCCTGGAGAAAATCTGTTAGCAAAAACAACTCTTCGATTTCGGAGCGGGAAAAATCCGTTATCGAAAGGAAGTCTTTCGTCTTCATTGCTGCTTCAGTGCCTCGGTGATTTTTTCAGCTGATCCGCCGGAGACCATTTGAGTCCCGATTCCCTCATCCGTGAATATTTCGAGAAGCAGAGAGTGTTTGACTCTGCCGTCGATGATATGAACCTTGTTGACGCCGGCATTCACGGTATCGAACGCGGATTTCACTTTGGGAATCATTCCGCCGAAAATTGCTCCCTGGTCAATGAGTTTGTCAGCTTCGAGCTTGGTCAACGTAGAAATAAGTTTCTTGTCCTGGAGAATGCCTTCGATATCGCTTAAATACACGAGTTTCTCGGCTTTGAGCGCAGCCGCAATGGCGCCGGCGGCGAGGTCTGCATTCACGTTGAGTATAGTGCCCTGGTCGTTCACTCCGATCGGCGCGATGACAGGCATCATGCCGTGGGCGAGAAGAAGGTTCAGGAAGGAAGTATTGACCGAAGTGACCTCACCAACAAGTCCAAGATCCACGCCGTTTGAGGCCTTCTTGACCTTCAAAAGAGAATTGTCGACTCCGCACAGCCCGACGGCGTTTCCTCCAGTCTGATTAATCGAATTGACGATTTCTTTATTCACCTTCCCCGCCAGAACCATCACAACAGTTTCGACCATGTTTTGGTCCGTGTATCGCTGGCCGTTCACAAACCGGGTTTCGAAGCCGAGTCTCGATGCAAGGTCAGTAATCTCCTTTCCCCCTCCGTGGACGATGACAATGCTGATTCCAATTTTCCGGAGGATGGTGACATCCTTGGCGAACGTTTGCTTCAGATTCTGATCGGTCATCGCCGCGCCGCCGTACTTGATGACAAAGGTTTTGCCCTCGTACGCCTGGATATACGGGAGCGCTTCAACGAGGACTTCTTCTTTTTTCGTTGCGTCTTTCATTTTGTTCAGGAACGATAACTGGCGTTGATGTGGATATATTCTTTCGTAAGGTCGCATGTCCAGAACCTGGCACTCTGGTTCCCTCGATGAAGATGGATCCCGATGACAACGTTCTCCTGCGAGAGGATATGCTTTGCTTTTTCTTCGTCGAGCGTGACCTCGTAGTTTTTTTTCAGAACGGACATGTCCCCAAAAGATATTTCCACGTCGTCGGGATTGAAATCGATGCCGGAATAGCCAACGGCGGCCAGGATTCTGCCCCAGTTGGCATCGGCGCCGTGGACAGCGGTTTTCACGAGGTTTGAATTCGCGACAGCCCGGGCAGCGCGCACTGCTTCATCTTCCGAGGCAGCTCCTGTGACAAGAATTTCAATGAGCTTTGTCGCACCCTCACCGTCACGGGCTATCATTTTGGCGAGTTTGATCATCACGTATTCCAGCGCTGCCAGGAACATCTGGTATTCTTCCGAATGGTCTTTAACGGGCTTGTTCTTTGCTGTCCCGTTGGCGAGAATAATCGCCATATCGTTCGTGCTCATGTCGCCGTCGACGGTAATCCTGTTGAAGGATCTGTCGTTTGCGTGCCGTAAAGCCTTTTGGAGAACAGGATGTGCAATAACCGCATCTGTCGTCAGAAAAGCCAGCATGGTAGCCATGTTTGGAGCAATCATCCCGGATCCTTTTGCCATCCCGCCGATTGTCACGACGGATGATCCTAGAGTAAACTGGACGGCCACTTCCTTGGAATATGTATCAGTAGTCATAATGGCTTCGGCGGCGTCCTTATTGCCGTTTCGGCTCAGCTGGCCGGATAACTGCCTGATTCCGGCAGCAATTTTGTCCATCGGCATATACTGGCCGATAACGCCGGTCGAAGAAACCATCACCTGTTCTCTCAGCAAATTCAGTGATTCGGCAGCCGCGTCAACCATCGCCCACGCGTCATTCAAGCCGCGTTCACCCGTGCAGGCATTCGCATTTCCGCTGTTTGCCACAATGGCTGAGCAGAGGTGGGATTTCTGCAGCTGCAATTTGTCAACGGTGATGGGGGCAGCTTGCGTCTTGTTCAGGGTGAAAACAGCAGCCACTTCAGCAGGAACAAGCGAGTGAATGATCGTGAGGTCTTTCTTGACCTTGCGGATTCCGGAGTAAAGTCCGCCAGCAAGATACCCCTGGGGGGCCGTCACACCGCCGGAGCATTCGTTCAGGGCAAGGTCAATCATAAAAGTCCTTCCGTTTCTTCGTATCCGAACATGATGTTCATGTTTTGCACAGCCTGTCCCGCAGCGCCCTTGACAAGGTTGTCAATGGCCGACAAGATGATGAGTTGATTGTTTTCGGGATAAACCCGAAATCCGATGTCGATAAAATTCGTGTTGGCGACATTTTTTATTTCCGGGATCGACGTTGACGAGAATCGCACAAAAGGTTCCTGATCATAATAGCGCCGGTACGTCTGGAGGATTGTGTCGGCATCGACCTGCTTGGCCAACGGTGCATAAATGCTTGTATAGATTCCCCGCGTAATGGGCAGAAGGTGCGGCACAAACGTGAAAGAAACCTCTCTCGATGAAATCGCCTCCAACGATTGTTTCATCTCTGGAGTGTGCTGGTGAACGCCGACCTTGTAAGCCTTGACCGATTCATTCACTTCGGTAAACGAAAGATCCACCGAGGAGCTTCTGCCCGCTCCGGATACACCGGAGAGAGAGCTGATGGTGATTCCTTTTGATTCGATAAGGCCCTCTTTCAGAAGCGGTGCAAGGGGGAGGATCGCGCTCGTTGGGTAGCAGCCCGGGTTAGCCACAAGCGTTGCTGTCTTGATTTGTTCGCGATTCCATTCGGGCAAGCCATAAACAGATTTCGACAAGAACGATGCAGCCTCGTGCGGGTGTTTATAAAATTGCTCGTATTGAGAGGCGTCTCTGAGTCGAAAGTCGCCTCCAAGGTCGATGACCTTCTTGCCCCTGTGGAGGAGCTCAGGCACGATGTTCATTGCTTCGCCAGAGGGAAGAGCGATAAACACGACATCGCTTGTGCAAGCGGCTTCGGCGGAATAAGGCTCAAAAGCGGCCGAAACCCTGGTTTTCAAGACGGGAAAGATCTCCTCGACCTGTTTTCCGGCGGAAGTATTTGCAAAGAGTTTCTCGAGGGTAACGTGGGAATGCCTGGAAAGGATTCTGAGAAGCTCCAACCCGGAGTACCCGGAAGCGCCGATAATCGATGCTTTTGTCATTTGCATAAATATACAATATGCTGCATAAATATGCAAGAGGAAAATACAAGGGGAATAAAAAAAGCCCCGACGGGATCGCCGGGGCTCAAAGAAAAGAACCGGAAGATTAGAATCTGAAGCTCAACGACAACACGCCAAACAAGTCCTGTGCGTTGCCGCTGAGAATGAAAGGACTGGCAGCAAGGAACCGCTCTCCAACGTACCCGTCAAGGGATACGCGGGAGACCTTGATCCCCAGGCCGACCGCCAATTGTTGTTCAGCGGCGGTACGTCCCAGTGTCGGAATAAACGCGGGCTCAGAACTTGTTGTCGATTCCGTAGTTACGCCGGGAGAAGGTGGCTCGATCTTGTTGCTCGTGGATGTAAAGCGTTTGAAATATCCAAATCGCCCCACCAACCAGTCAAGAAGACCAATCTCCGCGCCAAAATTGAACTTGGGCAGGTCTGTTTGTGTCTGAGTGTTTTTCGTCGTTTGAAGCGCTGCGGCGACTAGTGTTGTGACGTTATTCGAAAGCGTAATCTGTTGAAAACTTACGCCCGCAACGACAAACCCGTTTTCAAATGTGTTGTGGATACCAACCCCAACCTCGAGGTCGGTGCGACCATAATCATTCGGAGTGCTGTTTACTACAGTAGGAGCGGGAGTTGTGTTATCAGTCATGTTGGGTTTGTACCCAAAAGTCATGAACCTTGCCATCGGAATGAGCTGGACTCGATCACTCATCTTTATAAACGCACGAACATTCACTCCGATTTCTGTTCCGGTGACGTCATAGGTTGCAGAGTTTGGGTTCACAGCTGCGCTTGTGTCACTCCACTCACCGCGGGATCCGTTTAGTCGGAGTAAAAACGATCCATCAAGGGACATTCCAGTGCTTATGTCTGCGAGAATACCCAGCTTGAACCCCGTCTGGCTGTTCCGTGTGAAAATCCTTCGTGCCCCACCGACTGTCGGAGTCTTATTCTCTTCTCGACTCCAGCTCGAACGATATACAGCGCCGCCGACTGTCAGACCCCCAAGGTTGGTGGCAACGTAGAGTTGTATCGGCGCCAATGGAACAGCTGTCGCTCCAAAGCCTCCTCCGCCAGGATAGGAAGCCACCGCAGCGTCCAAAGCGGGCTTCATGTAGTCGGAATTTGAATAAGGTGCTCCGGCCGCTTGACCGTATGACAGCTCCGGAAACATCGGGCCTTCTCTCCGTCCAACAGCCAACCCAAGTGCCAGATCTCCCAGAGACATTGTATAGCCGATGTACTGCCCGGCAGCGTTGTATGCAGTAAAGGTGTAGCCAATATCGCTGAACAAAAGCGAGTTGTATCGAACGGCATTTGCTGGATTGACAAACACATCTGTGTAATCCATAACGTACGGATTATACGGTCCTCCACCGAGAGCGGCCGTACGGCCGGTGCCTCCGCTCACGGGAGTCACTTTCTCCTGACCATATCCGGAGTACAGCAGGGACGTGATCAGGGCGAATACAGCGAAAAGTTTTTTCATGTAACCTCCATAATGATGAATGATTGAAAAAGTTCTTCGCCCCCCGACACCAAGATAGTGCCTCTTTGAAGAAATTGAGTGACTTGCGTCAAGCAGCCAATTCCGTTGGGCAGCAGGAAAAAACTTCGTACATTATTCAAGGAAGAAGAACGTTCGAGAAAGGAATCGAGGTTAAAGAATGGGTTTTACATGTGGAATCGTGGGGTTGCCAAATGTGGGAAAATCAACCCTGTTTAACGCCATTACGGCAGCGGGGGCGGAAGCGTCAAACTATCCTTTTTGCACTATCGATCCGAACGTCGGGGTCGTGGCCGTGCCCGATATGAGAGTCGACCGGCTGGTTGAGATCTACAAACCGCCAAAGGTGACTCCGACGACTCTTGAGTTTCTCGATATCGCCGGCCTTGTGAAAGGGGCGAGCAAAGGCGAAGGCCTCGGGAATCAATTTCTCTCGCACATCCGTAACGTGGATGCCATCGCCCATATCGTGCGTTGCTTCGAAGATGAGAACATCGTTCATGTTGACGGAAGTGTGAACCCGCGGAGAGACATTGAGGTGGTGGAGACGGAGTTGATTCTGAAAGACCTTGATACCGTCGAGCGGAAATATGCTGACGCCGACAGGCGGTCAAAATCCAGCGACAAGAAAGTGAAAGCCGAATCGGAGTTCTATTCCCGGCTCCGAGGTCATCTGTCAGGCGGCAGGCTCGCACGGTATATCGAGATTCGGGATGCCGACGAAAAAATGTTCATGCGGGACCTTCATCTTCTGACGAACAAACCCGTCATGTATGTCTGCAACGTCCACGAAAAACTCGTAGCGTCGGAAAACACACACGTCGAAGAAGTTCGCTCTATTGCGGCGAAGGAAGAGGCGAAAGTCGTCATGATCAGCGCTGCGGTCGAAGCGGAAGTGGCGGAACTGGCCCACCACGAGCGTCAGCCGTTTCTGGAGGGACTAGGCCTGAAGGAATCGGGTCTTACGAAGGTCATCCACGAGGGTTATGATTTGTTACACCTCATCACCTTTTTTACGGCAGGACCAAAAGAAGTCCGTGCCTGGACGGTCGAGCGCGGCTGGACAGCTCCCCGGGCGGCTGGAGCAATTCACACCGATTTCGAAAAAGGATTTAATCGGGCAGAAATCATGAAATATTCCGACATCGACCGGCTGGGGTCTGAAGCGGCTGTGAAAGAAAATGGCTTCATGCGGGTAGAGGGGAGGGAATATGAGATTCAGGACGGAGATGTGGCGTTTTTCCGGTTCAACGTCTAGCCTCCGTTTGGGAAATCAGAAGCTAGAAAGAAACTACGAGCGACATGCCTACCCCGTCTCGATTCAACCGGGGCAAGAGGCTGAATCCGGCCTGCGAGGTTTCCGTTCCTTCCGACAATTCGAAACCCTCGGGGTGTGCCGCGATCATTCCGAAATAATATCCGAGAAAAAGCCCCAGCGGATAATCGCTGTACCAGTGAATTCCGTTGTTCACCATCCCGACTCCCAGAAGTCCAGTCAGAACATACCCCAGTGGCCGGATCCATGTTACCTCGGGGTAGTTCTCAGAGATCACAATCACTGTTGCCAATGAAGTGCAAACATGACCAGAAGGGAATGCATCGAAGTACGGAACAAACCTGCTATAGTCAATCTGATTGGGAAACAGACTCCATCGGCCGGTTGGCGTGGAGCGCACAAACGGGCTCTCACGGCCCGTGACGTGTTTGAGCAACTGAACAACCGCACCCGAAGCCAGAACGGCTTCAACGATCTGGCTGCCGGTTCTGAAGGCCCTGTCGTCATCGAACACGACGCCGTAGACGGCGTAGGCCCCGGCGAGTGCAAATTGTGTCCTGCCGTCCCCAAAGCCGGCAAAGAAATCGCTCCAGTATGCTGCAGCCCCTGAACTCCTGTAAAATCTGTCGGAGGGGGTGTATGTATCGTCGTCCGTGAGAACCAGGGCGGCAGAGAGGGTTGTAATCCAGGCCCACGCTTCAACCTTGTCCTTCCTGAAACTCAGATCTCCCCAACGGCCCCAATCGTACGGCATGCGCTCAAACATCGTGTACCAGCGGACGGGTTTGAGAGGAGCATTGAGCGGTTCCCGGAAAGGATTGTCCCGGGCAATGGAGCTTGAGTCAGGCGCGACGGTTTGTCGGGAGGAAGAGGTCGAGGCGAGCGTGAGGGACAAGAAGAAGCTAAAACCGAACACCTTCACCATATGAACAACCTAGAATCTCAGCTGGAGCTGGACTCCATAGCCAACCTGATCGGTAAAAGGCTTGAGGCTGAGCTGCTCGGAGTCGTCGTTCCATCGTTCAACCAGCTTCGTGCATCCATAACCGATGATCGCACCGAGGAAACAATCGCTGGCCCAATGAGTGCTTTCAGAAATCCGGGTGACTGCAACGCCGGTCGCGAGGGAGTAGCTCAGGTAGGAAACCCAGGGTTCGGGGTACATGTCAGAAAGAACGGTCGCCAAAGCAAAGGCAGAAGCCGTGTGCCCTGACGGAAACGCGTCGTATCGGGCCTGGCCGTGCTCTCGTTCCCTGCCCTGGAAGAAAGCCGTCGGTCCATACCAGGTTCCTCCGTTCGAAGTTGAGGAGGAGGGCCGTTCGCGTCCTGTCATGCGTTTGATAAACTGAATAGTGATGCCTGTAAGCAAGAACGATTCAAGCCCTATTTTACCCGTCTTCATTGCCCTCTCATCGTCGGCAAGGAAACCGTACGCGAGGAAGCCGCCAAATGTTCCTAAAGAAAACGACCCATGGCCGATTTCTGTCACAATGGGGCTCAATGTCTTGAACGTGCTGTTGCTCTCTTTCCCTGAATATATGAAATCGTACGTCTGCTGGTCTGTCTGGATGAGGACGAAGGTGAGAGCCATCGCCCCAAAAATTGTCAGGCCGGTTTTGTTCACCTGTGGTTGTGTGTGAACGGGCAGCTCTGAGCTTGTTTGAGCCAGAGATGGACACAGGAGTGCCGAGCACAGGAGAAGAGTGGTGGGGATTCGCCTCATTTCAATGGGTGAGAACTTACGGAAAAGAAACGTCAATCGGAAGTAAAAACTCCGGATGTACGATCTCCAGCGAAACAAATCTCAAGCGGGGAATAGAGTACGCAAAGAAGTATTCTCGAACCGAGTTTTGCTTGCTTTTGGGGTCGCGGAATGATAATTTTTCCCCGCCTTTTTCAATCTAAGACATGAAAACAAACGTTATAACAAAGTGCTTATTCTTTATTATGGGAACATCGTGCGTGGCTTCCGGCCAGTCGCAGCTCCAATTTGGCGGCGGAGGACACATCATGTTGCCCGTTGGGGACTACGGCGGCTCGACGAACGAGTTTTACCTCGGGTCCAAGTACGGAGCGGGGGTCGGGCTGGGATTTCATTTCAAAAGCCGATTCGAATTTGCAGGTATTCCCTGGATGGCCAGCATGGAATATTCTATTTTCAAAAATAAAGGAAATGGTGAGTCAAGCCAGGGAGAAATCGAATTGGACCGGCGGATTTTTTCACTTCGACTTGGTCCGGAGTGGTTTCTCGATGTTGCCGATTCATTCACGCCCTATGTGTCCGCCGGCCTTATTCTGAACAACATGGGAGGCGATGCGAGCTTCAAAAAAATCTCAACGATTCCAGATACGGCATTTATTCAACAGGCAGGCGAGCGACTCGGTATCGGGTTGACCGGTGGAATTCTTGTGCCGCTTTATCCTGAAGCAACAGTCGACATCTCTCTCAATTACAACCTGCTGAACCCCTTCAATAAGGTCTGGGTGGCTGATTCGCGAGAGCGGAGAGTTGATTCATACGCCGCCATCAATGATAGCCAAGACCCGCTTTTCTCGTCCGGTAATACGGCGCATTTCATTCAACGTCCCCGCTCAATCCAGACCCTCCAGTTGAGTGTCACGTTAATCTTTCGACTCTAACGGATCGATTTCGGCGCTTTTTGCCCCTCGGGGATCAGAACGATGTATTTCAACGGATCCCGAATTTTCTTGAAATCCTCTTTTGCTTTCTGCAGCAATTCGGGGGATTGGAACAGGTCGATTGCACTGCAAGCGAGTGTCTTCGCCGCCACCATCATTCCTTTTTCACCGATGCTCATGCCCGTACACGCGACGATTTGCCAGCTGTGTCCGGGTGAGCCGAAGGATGTGGTTGCCGCCGTGAATTGGCCGACCGGTACAAACCAGCTGATGTCGCCGACATCGGTTGACGCCAGACCCTGGAACGGCAGGTCGGGCAGTTTCTCGACGTCCTCGGACAACGCTTTTTCAAACGTGCGGCCAAGCGGCTCCTGTGTTTTGCTGGCGAATCGTTTCTCTTCCTCTGTAAATTTCGGTGCACCCACAAATTCCAGGTTTTTTTGAATCACTTCTGAAAGAACGCGGTTGGGCAGCACCTCGTGCATATCGGCGTCCACCTGAACGGCGGTCAGCTTGGTCCTCGTCATCATGGCGGCACCTCTGGCGATCTCGTTGACCCACTCGTAGTATTTTTCGACGTCGATGTGTTTGTTGGCTCGAATGTAATACCACACTTCCGCTTCCGGCGGCACGACATTCGGCTGCCCGCCTCCGTTAGTAATCACATAGTGAATCCGCGCATCTTCCTTGACGTGCTCGCGCATGTAGTTGACTCCGTTGCTCATGAGCTCAACGGCGTCAAGAGCGCTGCGTCCTTCGTGTGGAGAACTGGAGGCGTGGGCAGGCAGGCCTGAAAAATGGAACTTCACGGAAACGTTCGCTTTCGTATAACTGTAGCTCGAGGCCGTCTTGTCGGCCGCGTGCCAGGCAAGGATCGCATCGCATTCCTTGAACATGCCTTCCCGCAGCATGTAGGTTTTGCCGATTCCGGTTTCCTCTGCCGGAGTGCCGTACAGGCGAATTGTGCCTTTGATTTTTCCCGATTCCATCGCTTTCTTGACGGCGATGGCAGCGCTCGTGCTCGCAGTGCCAAAGACGCTGTGTCCGCATCCGTGCCCCGCATTGGTCCCGGGCCGTTCTTTGCGTTCTGCTGAGACATCCTGCGAAAGGCCAGGTAAGGCATCGTACTCAGCAAGAATGCCAATAACAGGCGAGCTGCTTCCGTATGAAGCAACAAATGCCGTGGGCATACCGGCGGAACCGGTTTCAACCGCGAAGCCATTGGATTTTAGGAAATCAACCAGCTCTTTCGAGGATTTAAACTCTTGCAAACCCGTTTCCGCAAACGTCCAGATGTTTTTGTTGATGCGTTTGAGGGTTTCGGCGTTGCTGTCGATCCAGGACACTGCGGCGTTTTTCGGATCTTGAGCGAACATTATGAACGAACTCAGGAAAACAGAGAACAACAAAACCGATAATCGGACTTTC
>JANOGR010000039.1:0-15193 GCA_031406095.1 Ignavibacteriales bacterium | reverse complement strand
GATACCGATGATCATCCGAACCGGGTCCGAATTCATGCCCCCGCTCGACGAAGGAAGCCTGTTGTTTATGCCCGTGACCCTCCCTTCCGCCTCGATCACGGAAGTGAACCGCATTCTCCAGGTTCAGGACGCCATCATTCGCTCTGTTCCCGAAGTGGAACAGGTTTTGGGCAAAGCCGGGAAAGCGGAAACCTCGACCGACCCCGCACCGATAAGCATGATCGAGTCCATTATTCTCTTGAAACCCAAAACTCAATGGAGGCCCGGCATCACAAAGAACGACATTATTTCCGAGCTGGATGCCAAGCTCCAAATCCCCGGCGTTCGTAACGGGTGGACACAGCCGATCATTAACAGGATCAACATGCTCTCCACCGGCGTACGAACGGACCTTGGCGTGAAGATTTTTGGCAAAGACCTCGACTCGCTTGAGCGCCTCGCCATACAGGCTGAACGCATTCTTCGCAAGGTGCCGGGCGCCGTGGACCTCTACGCCGAGAGAACTCAGGGAGGCCTTTTCGTCGACATCAAAATCGACCGCGAAGCTGTGGCGAGATACGGCATCAATGTCGGCGACGTGCAGGATATCATCGAAACGGCTGTGGGAGGCGAGAATATCGGCATCGTGATCGACGGTCGGCAGCGCTTTCCCATTCGTGTGAGGTACGAGCGTGACATGCGAAACAACATTGAAGCTCTAAAAAACCTTCTCGTTCCCATCAAAACGGCTGCGCGACAAGCAATGTCGCCACAAATGAGCTCCTCAGCGACATCAGGCAACAAGGGAGAAAACATGTCCCCCGCGCAATCCGGCGAGGCAAGGGTCCAATCTGCCGCAATGAGTGGATCATGGCCGGGTCTTGGGAACTCACAGGTTTCAAAACGCGCTTATTTACCTTTAAGCCAACTCGCTCGTATCGAGATCGTTCCGGGTCCGCCGATGATATCGAGCGAGAATGCGCAGCTCCGTTCCATCGTGTTCCTGAACGTGCGCGGGAGGGACATGGGTAGTTTCGTAGAGGAAGCCAAAGAATTGCTGAGCAAGGAGCTGCAACTGCCTCAGGGCTACACGCTGCATTGGAGCGGGCAATGGGAGAACCAAATTCGCGCAAAACAGCGCCTCCAGCTCCTGATGCCCATCGTGTTGCTCATTATCTATGTGATGCTGTATTTCGTCACAAAGGATTTCAAGGAAGCCTTCGTCGTTATGCTCTCTGTGCCGTTTGCCCTGATTGGCGGAGTGTATTTGATTTACATTCTCGGCTACAACTTCTCGGTGGCCGTGTGGGTGGGCTTTATTGCACTCTACGGGCTTGCGGTGGAGACTGGCGTCGTGATGGTCGTGTATTTGCACGAAGCGTTGGACAGACGTTTGCATGCCCATCAGCGAGGCGAAAGCGGGCCCGTCACAATGCAGGATATTGTCACGGCAACCATCGAAGGCTCGGTGCTACGGTTGAGGCCTAAAATCATGACCGTCGGAACCAGCCTGATCGGCTTGATCCCAATCATGTGGAGCACCGGCGTCGGCGCAGACGTCATGCAGCCGCTCGCAGCCCCCATGATCGGCGGGCTCATCACATCCACCATTCACGTGTTGGTCGTGACACCGGTGCTGTTCAGCTACATGAAGGAACATTCCTTGAAGAAAGGAATGCTGGAGATGTCAAAGATGGCTGGCTGGATGAAATGAGGAGTGAACCCTTGAAAAAATCAGAATCTTACATCCCGGCTTTGAGATTCAATGTGCTGACGTCTTTGTATGACCCGCTGATCCGGTGGTTCATGCCGGAGGAACAGTTCAAACGACGTGTTCTTCAAGAAGCACATATCCTGCCGGGTTTTCAAGTATTGGACCTTGGGTGTGGCACAGGCACTCTGGCCCTCATGCTGAAACAAGAAACACCTGAAGCAAGCGTATACGGCCTCGACGGCGACCCCAATGTTCTTTCAATCGCCAGGACCAAGGCAGCGGAAAACGGCATGGACATATTATTTCAAGAAGGCATGGCCTTCAACCTTCCCTATGCTGAAAATACTTTTGACCGTGTGCTCACCAGCCTCGTGCTTCATCATATGACTGCAAAAAACAAAAATAAGACACTCTCTGAAGTTTTTCGAGTCCTTCGCCCAGGTGGAGAGCTTCACGTGGCAGATTTTGGAAGGCCCCGAGGCCTGTGGACATCAGTATCCTCTTTGGTTGTCCGCTGGCTCGAAGAGGCACATGACAATATCAAAGGATTGATCCCTGAAATGATCAAAGCGGCTAAATTCACTGAGATCGAAGAGTACGCCAACTTCAGCACAATATTCGGAACGATCTCCCTGATTCGCGCACGAAAGGAATTATAAATGAAATGATCAAACAGCTTTATCCCGGCACAGAAGTAACGGGACTCGATGGCGATGCGCGGATTCTCGAAACCGCCCATGCGAAAGCATTGAAAGCGGGCTTGCAGGTTACGTTTGATCACGGGGTGTCTTACAAACCTCCCCTATCCTGATGGCTCGTTTGATCGCGTCGTTTCGAGTTTGCTCTTTCATCATTTGACGCGAGAGAACAAAGAACGCACGCTGCGAGAAATCTTTCGGATCCTACGACCGGGCGGGGAACTGCACGTTGCGGACTGGGGAAAAGCCAAAAACACCCTGATGCGGCTTGCTTTCTACGTTGTCCAGTTCCTTGATGGGTTTGAGACAACTCAAGACAATGTCGATGGTCTCCTCCTCACGCTGTTGGTCGAATGTGGCTTCCATGATGTGACAGAGGCAAGTCGCTTCAGCACGATGTTCGGAACTTTGTCAATTTATGGCGGAAGGAAAGTCTGATGAAAAAGGAACACGTCATGATCCATTCTTTTCGGTTCGTCATCATGGGATTACTCATGCTCATCCTGCAAGTCAACCTCCTTGCTCAGGAAGACCACGTTCGCCATCAAAGTTCTCCGCATCCGGTCAACGCCACGATGGGTATTCCCGATCCGGTCGGCAGCTACAACATTCGGCTGAATACCTTTCACCAGCAGACGGACTCTGGGTCCGAGTATGATCTCAGCGGCCATTTAGGCTACGGGATGTTCGAATGGGGCGGAATCCATCTGCGCAGCTTGGGTGTGAAAACCACTCCGTTCACCGAGATCATTGGAATGGTAGGACTATGGCGGGATGAATCACAGCAACAGGGAATATCGTTTCTTGGCATCCTTGGCGTTCCAACGGGAAAGAAAGGAGGCAAGGAACATCATGGTATAGCCTATTTAGCGGGGCTGGCAGCGCGCGTGAATGCCTTTGGCGTTGCCACCAACGACGTCATTGTGCACTATGACTTCTCCGCCGGCCACCTTATAGCGGAAAGCGGAAGCGTCATCCGCCTTTTGCCAGACGTCTTTGGCATTGTTGAGACGAGCGGAACGTTCGGCAGCTCACGTCCGAACATCACACTGCTCTCTGCAATCAAAGTGTTGATAATTCCTTCAACGTTTGTCAGCATCGGCTATCGCTTCCCAGTTTCAACGCAACGCGACTTTCTGAACCAGCTCTATCTTCAGGTGGAGATCGGCCATCACTGACCTCTCAGAGCCGCACGTATTTCATAGCTATACTTTATTGCGTTTACAATAAACATAGAAGGAGATCAATAAAATGAAAACACACTTTTTTTAATGCCTTGCCGTCATCCTAACGCGGCGTAGCCGCAACCCTGTCTGCCGCGGAGGACAGGCAAACAGGAATCATCCACGAGGACACAAAGAGGCACATGACAATATCAAAGGATTAATCCCTGAAATGATCAAAGCGGCTAAATTCACCGAGATCGAAGAGTACGACAACTTCAGCTCCATATTCGGAACCATATCACTCATTCGCGCACGAAAGGACTAGTCATGGAACTTCATCGAATTTCAACATCATTAAAAAGTACAATGCCACAATGGCCGCTCTTTTTCACTCTGCTTGTCAGTCCGCTTCTTTTTCCTTCCTGCATGGCAATGATGATGGGCTCGGGTCATGACGGAAGCGGAACGCACGCAGATGTGATTTATGAAAAAGAAGTGCAATTCGGAAAGTATATGGCAACTGCGACCTTCCCCACGATGAAAGTGGGAGAAGAATTATCTATAACTTTGACGATTGTCGAGTCGCAAAGCAAGCTTCCTTGCGCCAGAGCTGATGTCATGTTGAATGTGCATATGGTTGACTCGACAGCGGATCACTCAATGATGCACATGAACCATGCGACGGATTCCTCCGGAATGACACAATTGGCTGCGGGAGAGCAGTTCAAAAAACAAGAAGCGATGAAAGTAGTTTACACATGTCCAATGCACCCCGATGTGAAGTCCGACAGGCCCGGTGACTGCCCCAAGTGTGGCATGGGTTTGGTGCTCGCTGAGAAGATGCCGGATAGCCAGGCCAATGATGAAAACAAACGGCAACTGAGCGAGGGCACGGAAAAGGGACTATACAAATTCATGTACACCCCGCACAAAGAAGGCAACTATCGCCTCACATTATCCGTTTCTTCAATCGCCGGTGAGCAACTTGAAAGACCCATTCTCATTGAAGTCACAAGGGCCGTCATGAGCCATAAAGCTTCGGGAGGAATGGGGATGATGGGAGGGATGGGGATGATGGGAGGAATGGGAGGCCTTGGTACGATTGCGGTTGCTGGAATGGTGGCGGCCATGATAGTCCTGATGGCGACCCGTTGGTTCTGACAATTGATCAGCTCATGAAACACAACTCATCATTATTAAGGAGATTCTACATGCAGCGTCAAGTGATCTTTTACATTTTTGTTTTGACATTCATGGCGTTTACAAGCGTCGTTGTCGCGCAAGAAAAGCGCGCCGATGACAAAAAACAAGAAGCGATGAAAGTAGTTTACACATGTCCAATGCACGACGACGTGAAGTCCGACAAGCCCGGTGACTGCCCCAAGTGTGGCATGGGTTTGGTGCTCACTGAGAAGATGCCGGATAGCCAGGCCAATGATGAAAACAAATCCGCTCCCTCACGGCAAAAGACCGAGCCGAAGAAGCTCGCTCCAGCAGAAAAGATCAAATCAGCCAAAAAGCTGCTCCAGGACGCCAAAAGCGAGCTCACTCGGCAGGGAAAATACGATTGCTGCATCGAAGAGCCGTGCAACCAATGCGCTCTCGACCATCAAAGTTGTCCATGCGACAGTGACTTGAAAAATGGCAAACCGGTTTGTCCCGAGTGCTATGGGGGCTGGCAGCGTGGAGAAGGAAAGGACAAGACTCGAAAAGTTTCGGACGTGAAAACACAATTCAGCGGCCACAAGCATTAGCAAATGACTCTGGACATCCATAAACTCACTGCTATCATCCATATCACAGAAAGGAATAATTCTATGAAACTCGCATCATTCTTCACTCTTGCCATTTTCTTTGTCGTCGGCTGCGCGAAACAATCAGAGCCGGCCGAAACGAAGGTCGAAATGGCGTCAATTAAGGTCGAATCAGCCCAATGTGGGACCTGCGCAAAAACGATTGCCGATGCGCTTAAAGGCATAGAGGGCGTGCAGAAAGCGGACGTGGACATAAAGACGAAGACCGCTTCTGTCACATTCTTGCCGGTCAAGACAAGCCTGGCTTCGCTCGAGGAGGCAATTACGAAGGTCGGTTATACAGCCAACGACAAGAAGGCAGATCCGAAGGCTTACGAGAAGCTCGACGATTGCTGCAAGACGGAGTAACAAGACCTTCGGAAGGTTTGCGGAGAAAGACTTCCGGAGTCTACCGCAGTATTCTCTGGGGACTCCGGAAG
The DNA here is from genome assembly GCA_031406095.1 of Ignavibacteriales bacterium. GTDB lineage: Bacteria > Bacteroidota > Ignavibacteria > UBA10030 > UBA10030 > JANOGR01. The sequence goes on along the minus strand of JANOGR010000039.1, from coordinate 9,403 downwards.
TCTCATCATGACCTTCCGAAGGTTCACTTAGCTACACAAAGTCCCGACCATTTGGTCGGGACTTTTTCTTGCAAAACGGCTAAGCCTTACTTCACGCAGCAAGCCGGGTACTGCGGGCACAGCGGAGTGCCTTTGAGCGGACAGCTTTGTTGCCCAGACTGTGCAGGTACTCCCGAAAACGCCATTGAACTTACTGCAATGGCAATCAAGCCGATAAATAAACCCATCTTACGCTTCATGCTTTGTTCCTCCTTTTATGTTAGTTTGATTTTTGAACTGAAGCTAAAGAATTACTGAGCCAACCATATTCTTTCACAAGATCCTGTAGTTCGAGCTTTGGGAATTCACGCTTCAAGAACTGCAATCGGCCCGCGTCGTCACAGTCGCCCGGACACAAAGCAAGCCGCTCAGACAGAAGCTCGGCGAATTGTTTCTTGAGCTGGTCATCAAGGACATCGTAAATCGCTTTGTGTAACCCCTGCTCAATGGCCTTGAGCTGATCAAAAACCTCCTTAACCTCACGGCCGTCATTCATCATTTTTTCAATTCCCTCGATCTGTCCCTTGATAAAATGAAGCCGCTTAATGAATTCTTTTTTCTCTTTTTGCTGAATGATCATTTTGGGGTTCTTGTGAGCAGAAATATAGATTCAAGGGGGGGTGTTTGTCAAGGACTTTCTTTTCGGTAAATGCACAGCCTTCTCTCAAAGAAAAAGAACAGCGCAAGTCGGCTTTCAATCTACAGTTAGCAGAAATTGGATGAATGCTGTAAGGTACAGTAGCTTCGAACGGGCTAACCGTAACTCTAGAAGCGTAAAGTCCCGGCCTTTGATCGGGACTTTGCGTTTCTAACAAATCTGTTAGACTCGTCTCCTCTTTCATCGAAGGAATCACTTGATTGCGCGTTGTGCCCTGATCTCTAACCCCGTCCGTTGTTTTGCCTGCTTGCCCCGCCCGCGGGGTGATGTGAAGCTAAATTCACCCATTGAGCAAATCCGATGGTTCTATGTGCACCAGCACTTCAGCGACATTCGGATATGAGGTGCGGATGGTTTGCTTGACTTGCCGTGCAATATCGTGACCGTTGCGCACAGAATGAAACCCTCCGAAGGTTATGGGCCACCGATTCGTCAATTCGCAATCAGAGGCTATTTTTTTGCTTTCGGGATGTTAAAGGCGTATCTTTAGTTCAAATGATGAGATCTACCGGATACATCGCCTTCTATCTGGCCTTCTCTTTCTGCGCGTCTCTCTTCTGGTGCGGCGATCTTGACTGCCTGAGCGGCAAGAGCAATGAAGACTGCTCGGCTCTCATGTGTTCGATTCTCAAAACGCACGACCTCCCGAGCACTGCCTCCTCAACGGAATCTTCTAAAGACTGCTCTTGTGTTTGCCATGTACCTTCCTTGACCTCGCGTTCGATTCAGTTTACGTTTTCCGCTTCCGCTGAAGCTTCCATCTTCAGCGAACCATCTTTGGCTCCCTCTTCACCGAATAGACCCGTCTTTCGTCCGCCGATAGCTTCTTAAAGCTATCCCCCATCTTATTTCTCTTCGCTTCAAAGTTCCGTCAGCGAGGAGAATTCATTCATTTTTTACCAAAAATCTTTCGGGAGAGTTTCATCTTGAGAAAGCATATTCTGATAGCTCGATTGTTTCTTTTTTTGCTTCCTTTTCAGGCTTTTGCCCAATCGCCCCAACGGCTTTCGATAGAGGAAGCAATTGCAATCGCAGTGAAAGCACATCCGGAAGTCCTTGCTGCACACAAGGAAATCGAAGCGGCCGACGCACGCACACTCCAGGCGGGTCGCATCGCAAATCCTGAGATATCTGCCGTGTACAACGAAATGCCAACAAGTCTTTCTTTTGGAGAAGCCGGAGAGCAGGACATTTCACTTTCTCAGATCATTGAGTTTCCCGGCAAACGGGGTGCTCGAATCGAATTCGCTGAACACGGGAAGAGCATCGCTGAGCTTTCACTTTGGCGAACTCGATCTCTGGTCACGGCAAAGGTGAAGCGAACTTATTACCAGGCGCTTCTTGCATCAGAGGTCGTCAAGAACCTCGATTTCACGATATCTTTGGTCAGCGATTTTCTGAAAGTCGTAACGGACCGATATCAAGCCGGAAGCAGCAGCTACATCGATCTGATTCGGGCAAAAGTGGAGCTCAGCCGGCTCCGAAACGAAGCGGTCGAAGCTCGTCGTGACGCCGTCAGCCGCTTATCCGAATTGAATCTTCTGCTCGGACGGTCGGATGAGACGCCGATCATTCTCACAGATTCTCTTGTCTCTGCGCCGCTTGGTCTCTCGCAGGATTCGGCCTTGACGTACTACACCAACGCCAGCGCATTCCTCCAAATAGTCCAATTGGACGTGAGGAGGAGTGGGTCTCTTCTCAGCGTGGCTCAGACCAATTACCTCCCGGACTTCGGTGTAAGCCTCTCATTACAGCGCCGACGCGGCCAATTGTCGCCGACAGGCACTGATCGATATCTCGGCTTGGCTCTGGGTGTGAGTGTTCCCCTTTGGTTCTGGCAGGGCCCCAAAGGAGAAGTGCAAGAGGCTGAAGCTCTGCTTGATATAAGCACTATTCGAGTCGAGGCAATGCGGAGGCTGGTCGTGCAAAAAATCCGGAGCTCTTATCGCGTCGCAAACGTTGCAGAGCAACAAGTGAAAGCCTTCGAGACTTCGCTGATTCGCGATACTGAGGATGAGCTGCGCTCAGGCATTGCCGCATATCAAAACAATCAAATCGATGCTCTTAATTTGTTTGACATTTACCGAACATACCGGGCGACCAAGATCGAATATGCCCGCGCCCTGTATAACTATCTCGCCGCAAAAGCCGAGCTTGAAGCCGCGGGGGAAATACCAGAATGAAACGAACAAACACCTTGATCGGAGAATCTATGATGAAGTCAGTTGTTCTCATGTTCTTTGTATCCTTTGTGTTTTCAGGATGCGGAAACACGGACAAAGACCAGCAAGAAGTTCCCTATGCTGAGCGAAAGCACGGAGAGGGTGAAGCAATGCTGGTGTTGAGCAAACATCAGATCGAACACATCGAGTTTGCAGTTGAAACGGCGGAGGAGAAATCCGTAACGATTCCTCTTGTGCTTCCGGGCCGGGTGGCGTTGAATGACAGAACAACGGCGCACATTTCGGCACGGGTCGTTGGCCGCATCGAGAAAGTTCACAAGGTCATCAACGACAGAGTTGGGCCGGGCGAAGTCATTCTTGAATTGTACAGCCAGGAATTTCTCACGATGCAGTACGAGTTTGTTCAGTCAGAAGAGCGCTTTAAGCGGATGACGGCAGAGCAAGCTGAGTACGGAACGGCAAAAGCAATCTATGAATCTTCAAAACGGAAGCTGCAAATCGTTGGCATTACGGACAAAGAAATCAACGACCTTGCGGATTCTCATATTCCGCTTGCGTACTTGCCCGTGCGAGCGCCGTTTGGCGGAACGCTGATTGCCGGCGAAGTGAGGCAAGGCGAAGTCGTGCAGGTCGGAACCGAGTTCTTCACGGTTGCGAATCTCTCAAAGCTCTGGGTCATTGCAGACGTGTTTGAACATGACCTGCCTCACGTTCGCGAAGGCATGCAGGGAGAAATTGTCGTTGCGCCATACCCGACGGAGACATTTCCCGGTCGCCTCACAACCATCTACGACATCGTTGACGCTAAATCCAGAACAATTAAAACTCGATTTGAAGTGGAAAACAGACAAGGGAAGCTGAAGCCGGAAATGTTTGCGACCGTGAATGTGCGAGCGTTGTTCGGCGGAAAGACTTTGAAGGTCCCCTCGCTTGCAGTAATGGAAAGCAAGAATGAAAAGTATGTATTCGTTGCTGTGAACGATACGACGTTCGAGCAACGTCCGGTAACAATCGGCTTTGAAACACAAGTCTATACAGAGATTCTTGGCGGATTAAAACCGGGCGAGCGTGTGGTCACAAAAGGAACGTTTTATCTGAAGAGCGAACGCGCCAAAGAAACGTTTGTGGAGGAGGAATAATATGAACGAAATCAAAGCATACGTCAGACCGGCGCTTGGACACAGAGTGATCAGGGCACTGAAAGCCGCCGGAGCTACAAACCTGTCTGCGGCGCATGTCAAAGGCATCGGACTGTTTGAAGACCCTCTGACGGAAGAATACGATCCGGAAATCATTGAGAAGAGCAGTGACATGCTGAAGCTCGAAATAATCTGCATGCAGACGCAGGTAGAGCGATTTGTTGACGCAATCAAGCAACATGCTCACACCGGCAAATCCGGGGATGGGGCGATTTTTGTTTCATCCGTTGGACGGGCTATTCGAATCAAAACCGGTGAGGAGGGCCTTGCGTAATGGTCAATAAGATAATTCTCTTTTCAACGCGACAGCCGTTCCTCGTTGTCCTCGGAGTGCTTGCGCTGATTGCAGGCGGGGTCATCGCACTCTCGAAACTACCGATTGACGCTGTGCCCGACATTACGAGCAACCAGGTGCAAATCTTCACCGTCGCAAACGCGCTCGCTCCACAGGAGATCGAGCGACTCGTCTCATATCCGATTGAAGTGGCGATGCAGAATCTTCCCGATGTGGAAGAGGTAAGGTCGATCTCCAAGTTTGGCCTGTCTGCGGTCACGGTTGTGTTCGACGATGCTGTGGACATCTACTTTGCGCGTCAACTCGTGTTTCAAAAGCTCCAGGAGGCGAAAGCAGACCTTCCGCCGGGGCTTCCTGAACCGGAGCTGGGCCCGGTGTCAACGGGCTTGGGCGAGATTTATCAGTATGAGGTCGTGGGCGAAGGCTACACGCCCATGGAGCTTCGTACAATTCAGGATTGGATCATCAAGCGGCAGCTTGCGGGAACGCCCGGACTTGCCGAAGTGAACACATTCGGCGGCGAGCTGAAGCAGTATCAGGTTCTTATCGACCCGCAAAAACTTCTCAAGTATGACCTCTCGTTGCGTGGCGTTATCGAGGCGGTGGCAAACAACAACGCCAATGCCCCCGGCGCGTATATCGAACACAAGCAAGAGCAATACATCGTTGTCGGCGTCGGCATCGCGAGAACGATGCAGGATATCGGGAACATCATTGTGAAGTCGGAAGGCGGCGTTCCCATTTTCGTGCGTGATGTAGCGAGTATTGACGTTGGCGCTGCTATCCGTCAGGGTGCGGTGACTATCAACGGAACGTCGGAAATCGTCAGCGGCATTACCATGATGCTGCAAGGCGAGAATGCTCGTGAGGTTGTGACGCGCGTGAAAGAGAAAATGGCGCACATACAGGAGACGCTTCCCAAAGGAGTAAAGATTATTCCGTTCTACGACAGAAGCGAGCTGGTGAACCGCGCAATCAAAACCGTGTACACCAACCTGACGGAAGGCGCTCTGCTCGTCATCATCATTCTCTTTTTGCTGTTGATGAATTTGCGCGGCGGATTCATCGTTGCGTCCGTCATTCCCCTTTCCATGCTGTTTGCCGTTGTGATGATGAAACTGACGGGGGTGTCGGGCAACTTGATGTCGCTGGGAGCGATTGATTTCGGAATTATTGTGGACGGCGCGGTTGTGCTCATCGAAAATGCCATCCGCAAATTGCACGAGCGGCAACACTCCCCCGCGCTCATGGCAAGCGAGACTGTGCAACAAACATTGATAGGATCGTTCCTGGAAGTCGCCAGACCGATTCTGTTCGGCGTGGCAATCATCATCATCGTCTATCTCCCGCTGCTCACGTTGCAGGGAATTGAAGGCAAGATGTTCAAGCCGATGGCATACACGGTTGTGTATGCAATTGCGGGTGCATTGTTTTTAACGTTCACGTATGTTCCGGTCATGAGCATGTTCTTTCTCAAGAAAACAATATCAGAGAAAGAAAGTCCAATCATTTCTTTCCTCAAGCCGCTCTACCATCGGTCGCTGCTCTTCGCGTTGCGGCGAAAGATGATTGTTGTCGGCGGAACGATTGCAGTGTTCGTTGGAGCGATTCTCTTGTTCACGCGCCTTGGCGGTGAGTTCATCCCGAAGCTTGATGAGGGCGATATGTTGATTGAACTCCGCCGTCTGCCGAGCATTTCGCTCACAGAGGCAATTCATACATCTCAGATGCTTGAAGCAGAGCTGAAGTCCATTCCTGAAGTGATTGACGTCGTCAGTAAAACCGGAAGACCGGAGATTGCCAACGACCCGATGAGCATTCACCAAAGTGATGTCTATATCAGGATGAAGCCGAGGGAAGAGTGGACCACGGCGAAAACAAAAGATGAAATGATTGCGCTGATGACCGAAAAAATGAATCGCATTCCGGGCATCGGCGGGGGATTTTCACAACCGATTGAAATGCGCTTCAACGAATTAATTGCAGGCGTCCGCTCGGATGTTGGCGTGAAAATCTTCGGTGAAGACCTTGCCGTGTTAGGACAAATTGGCGAACAAGTCTTCGGCGTCGTGCAATCAACGCAAGGCTCAGCCGATGCGCGTGTGCAACAAATAGAAGGTCTGCCACAGCTTCAGATTGTTATTGACCGGAACAAGATTGCGCGCTACGGCATAAATGTTGCCGATGTGAATATCCTGATTCAAACCGCACTCGCCGGGACAGAAGTCGGACGCATCTATGAAGGCGAAAGACAGTTTGACCTTGTCGTCAAATTCAAGAAAGACGCGCGCAGTGATTTGGAAGATATCAAAAATCTTCTTGTCCCGTCGCCGAAAGGAGAAAAAGTACGTCTCGGAGATATTGCAGACTTCATGATGATTGAAGGACCCGCCGAAATCACGCACTCCGCAGGCCGACGCTATCTTGTTGTCGAGTCTAATGTGCGTGAGCGAGACATTGAAAGCTTCGTGCAAGACATTCAAAAAGCAATCCGCGAAAAAGTGACCCTCCCTTCAGGCTACACAATTACGTACGGCGGCGAGTTTGAGAATCTCGAGCGGGCACGAGCGCGGTTGAGCATTGTTGTGCCTGTGTCGCTTTTTCTTATCTTCCTTTTATTGTTTGCATCGGTCAACTCCGTCCGGCAAGCGTTGATAATTTTCTCGGCGATTCCTCTTGCAGTTGTTGGCGGCATTGTTGCGTTGTGGGTGCGAGACATGCCCTTCTCCATCTCAGCGGGGGTCGGTTTCATCGCGCTCTTTGGTGTTGCGGTGCTCAACGGATTGGTAATGCTTTCGTACTACAACAAGCTCATTCAAGAAGGCATGAGCATCCGCGACGCCGTCGTTAAAGGTTCCGAGACACGCTTGCGCCCTGTTATTACAACGGCGCTCGTTGCGAGTCTCGGCTTCATCCCAATGGCGATCTCGACCTCGGCAGGCGCAGAAGTGCAGCGCCCTCTCGCCACCGTGGTTATCGGGGGTTTGATCACATCAACCCTTTTGACCCTTGTTGTGCTTCCGGTGATATTCGATTGGATCGGAGAGCGGAAAAGGTCATCCTAATGGAAAGCGTCTGGATTATTCTTTTGGGCAGTTTCGCTCTCAGCGTGGTGCATGCGGCGATTCCTAATCATTGGCTTCCGCTTGTCCTTCTTGGAAAAACAGAGCAATGGAGCAACCGCCAGCTTGCTGCTTTCTCCGCGGTCACGGGCCTTGCGCATACACTAAGCACGGTGTTTATTGGCATTCTCGTCGGGGCTCTGGGCGTGCAACTCTCACGCGTCTACTCTTTCATTGAAGGAATCGCTTGATTGTACATTATTCCCGAGCTTTAACTTCGCCTGTAGTTTTGCCTGCCCCGCCCGCGCTGTGAGACGAAACCCAAACTCTCTCATTGAGCAAGTCCGATGGTTCTATGTGAACCAATACTTCAGCGACATTCGGATATGAAGTGCGGATGGTTTGCTTGACTTGCCGCGCAATATCGTGACCGTGACGCACAGAAAGTGCCCCGTCGACAGTCACTGACCTGCCCCCCAAAAAGTGATCCAATCTTAAGTTAGGAATTTTTATATTTTGGATCAAAGGAGGCAGCTATGAGCAGACAAAGGCATACAGCGGAGCAAATCATCAGCAAGCTTCGAGAAGCAGAGGTCTTGCAGGCAAAGGGGATGGCGATGGACGAGGTGATGCGTCAGCTCGGGGTGAGCGATGCAACGTATTACAAGTGGCGGAAAGAATATGGGGGGCTGCGGGTTGATCAGGCGAAGCGGCTGAAGGAGATGGAGCAGGAAAATACACGGTTACGGAAGGTCGTGGCAGATTTATCGATCGATAACGCCATTCTGAAGGAAGCTGCACGGGGAAACTTCTAAGCCCGGTCAAACGGCGCCGGGCGGTGGATGAGATCCAGGAAGAACTGGAGGTCTCAGAGCGACGAGTATGCCGTGTGTTGGAACAACCAAGATCGACGCAGCGACAAGCCAGGGTGGTCAGGACCGATGAGGAACCATTGAAGGAACGAATCGTAGGCTTGGCATGCGAGTATGGTCGTTACGGATATCGCAGAGTGACGGCATTACTGAAGAACGAAGGCTGGCGAGTCAACCACAAGCGAGTGGAGCGCTTATGGCGTCAAGAAGGCTTAAAAGTGCCCCAACGACAGCCTAAACGGAGGCGGTTGTGGTTGAACGATGGATCCTGTATCCGTCTTCGTCCAATGTATCCGAACCACGTCTGGAGTTATGATTTTGTGGCTGAACGTACGACAGATGGCAAACCGATCAGGATGCTCAACATCATCGACGAATATACGCGGGAGTGCTTGGCGATTCACATTGGACGGCAGGTGAAAGCACCTGATGTTTTATACCACCTTTCGGAGTTGTTTGTCCTTCGAGGTGCACCTGATTACCTACGCTCCGACAATGGCTCAGAGTTCACCTCAGAGATGGTCCGAGACTGGTTACAAAGGCTCGGTGTCAAAACATTATTCATCGAACCAGGCAGTCCGTGGGAGAACGGGTATATCGAATCATTCAACGGCAAACTCAGAGACGAACTCTTGAACGGGGAGATCTTTGATACGATCTTGGAGGCCAGAGTGATAACAGAACAATGGAGGAAACAGTACAACACGATCAGGCCACACAGCTCCCTGGCATACCGACCACCGGCACCAGAGGCGCACTTCCCACGACGGGTAGCCAATGCCTGAACGGGAAAAAACTAACTTATCATTGGCACATAAACAGGGGGCAGGTCAACATTCAGGGAAAGACGGAATTAACTCGTTCGACCATTGTCAGAGTACTTGAAGAATCAGGCCGCCTGGGGGATTGTCTCCATGATTCAGGAGTAAGTAGCCGGGCAGGTTTTTGTTCTCGCTGCCGAGTCCGTAGTTGACCCAGGAACCAATACTGGGAAAGCCGCCAAAGTTGCGGCCGGTGTGGAGGAAGATATTGGCGCGGGCGTGCAGCGGAAACTCCGACTTCATGCTGCGAATGACTGTCAATTCGTCCGCGACC
>JANOGR010000026.1:0-2793 GCA_031406095.1 Ignavibacteriales bacterium | reverse complement strand
AAGACTGGTTGTGTATTATACCACTGAATCAAACCCGAGTGACGGCTGGGCTGACGCCGAAATTCATAAGGACCCTGAAGCTACTCGCCAGGAATCCCTCAGGTTCGGTACGAACATCGTCGTCTGGGCTTTGACCCGCTAACGTCCATGGTCGGTACATCCTCCATATTGAATGACATCAACCGCCGGCTTGCAGAAGTCAAAACCCGCTCCCTTTCGGACAAAACGTTTGAGGGCCTGTTCATTGTAACCTCCGCGACTCTCGGCATCACGACTGTTCTTGTCATAACCGAAGCCCTCTTTCAATTTGGCGGCGATATCCGGACAGTTCTCTTTCTGCTTTTGACAGCCAGTTTTGTTTCCGTCATTGCCTGGTTTGGCGTTCGCCCCCTGTTGCGGCTTGTCGGCGTTGTTCCAAGCATGGATGATTTCGACATGGCCGGCAAAGTCGGGTCGTTTTTTCCGCATATCCGGGACCGACTCTTAAATCTGCTCCAATTGCACCAGGAGATTCTGAGTGGAAAATCACTCTACTCAGGAGAACTCGTCGATGCATCGTTCGGGGACCTTGCCGCGCTGACTCACAATGTGGATTTTAAGGATTCTCTGGACCGTCTGCCGATGCGCCGCTGGAGAACCCGGTGTCTTATGACGGTCGGATTTTGTGCGTTGTGCGTGGCGGTATTTCCCAGCACATTTGCCGACTCCCTCAACCGGTTAATTCACTTTGAGCGCGAGTTCGTTCCGCCCGCCGAATATGTCTTCGAAGTTGTCCCCGGAAATAAGGAAATCGTCAAGGGCGAAAACGTGGAAGTGAGCGTGAAGGTCCGGAGCGCGGACGCCATCAGGAAATCGCCGACCGAGCTTTCTCTGATGTCCCGCCAAGAGGGTCAAACGAGCTTCGACCAGGTTCTGCTTCGAGCTGACACAGCCGGGACATTCCACACCGTGTTGAAAAATGTGCGGGGGTCGCTGTTGTATTTTGCCCAGGTGGAAAACGTGCAAAGTGAATGGTACGAGCTGAAAGCGCTCGACCGGCCTCTCGTCAGGTCGTTCCAGATTCGGCTTGATTATCCATCGTATACGAACCTTCCTCCAAGGGTTCAGGATGAATTCGTTGGCGATGTCACGGCGCTTGCGGGCACGAGAATCTCGCTGAAAGGAGCCTCCAACAAAGACCTGAACGAAGCCTCCATCGTGTTTGGAAACGGCCAGAAAAAATCCATCAATACGTCAGGGGAAAAATTCTCAGCATCGCTGCCGTTGACAGCAGAAACCTCATACTATCTTCAACTGAAAGACCTTGAAGGGTTGGAGAATTTAGACCCGGTCAAGTATCAGCTGAAGGTTCTTCCGGACGAATTTCCATCTGTTTCCATCGTTGAGCCCGGAAGAAACATCGATATTGCGGGCACACAGTCGCTTATGCTGAGTATTCAGGCGAAAGACGACTTCGGGTTTACAAAGCTCCGGGTCGGCTATCGGCTTGTCCATTCGCGGTATGAACGCCCTTCTGAAGAATTCAAGTTTGTTCCCGTTCCTTTTCCATCTCAAACAGGCCTCCAGCTCGAAACCCGGTTTGCGTGGGATCTCTCCAGAATGGACCTCGTTCCAGAAGATGTCATCGAGTATTTTGCCGAGGTGCATGACAACGACATTGTCAAAGGCCCGAAGAGCTCACGCAGCGCGTCCTACCTGATCAGGCTCCCTTCGATGGAAGAAGTGTTCGCCGACGTGGACAAGGTCCACGAGACATCACTGGAAGAAATGAAGCAGACGATGGAAGACGCCAAAAAACTGAAGGAGGCGCTTGAATCCATCAACCAGGACCTGAAAAAGAACAAGGAATTTGACTGGCAGAAGCAGAAGAAACTTGAAGAGATGGCTAAGAAGTACCAGGACGTTCAGAAAAAACTCGAGGATGTGAAGAATCGATTGGATCAGACGGTCCAAAAGATGAACGAACAGAACGTGCTTTCCCAGGAGACCATGGAAAAGTACTTGGAGCTTCAGCAGCTGTTCGACCAGATGAATTCCGCGGAACTTCAAAAAGCGCTGAAACAGATGCAACAGGCGATGCAGAATATCAACAAGGAACAGCTTCGCCAGGCCTTGCAGCAAATGACATTTTCCGAGGAGCGATTCCGGCAGAGCATTGAACGCACCATCAGTCTCCTGAAGCGGATTCAAATCGAACAGAAGTTTGACGAAGTCAAAAAACGGTCGGAAGAACTCGCCAAAGAACAAAAATCATTGCAGGAGCAAACCCCATCCGCCGACCAGGATCCCGGGAAACAAGAGGAACTTGCCAGGAAACAGGACGATCTTGCGCGCAAGGAGGCATCGATGGAGCAGGCAGCCAGGGATCTCCAGGAGCGGATGCAGGAGTTCTTTGCCGAGATGCCGGCGGATAAGTTGCAACAGCTGAACGAACGCATGAAGCAGCAGAAACTTGCCCAGCAGATGGCCAAGGCTGCTCAACAGATGCGCCAGGGTCAACCGCGGCAGGCCCAGCAATCGCAACAGGAGATTCAAAAGCAACTTGACCAATTCAGTCAGGAACTTGATGCACTCCAGCAGGAAATGCTCCAACAGAACGCGCAATATGTCATGAACGAAATGAGGAGGGCGGTGAACAATTTGCTGGAGCTTTCCAAGCGGCAGGAAGAGTTGAAACAGCAATCTCAAAACGCTCCGTCAAATTCGCCCCAGTTGCGCCAAAATGCGCAAGACCAGATGCGCGTGATGGAGGATTTGGGGAACGTGATTCAGGGGTTGAGCGACGTCTCACAG
>JANOGR010000019.1:0-14194 GCA_031406095.1 Ignavibacteriales bacterium | reverse complement strand
GAGAGGTCGACGACATCGCCCGAATGGAGCATGAGTTTGGTGAAGGTCAACGTTTCCTCGTCATCCATACCGCGGTAGTAGCAGGCCATCAAAAAAGCGGACATCTGGTAGTCCGGCAACTTTCCTGCCACGTAATCGGAGATGAGGAACCCCATCTCTTCTTCATTGAGGGAGTGGCCGTCCCGCTTCTTTCGTATGAGTTCAACTGGATTCATGGTTATTGCGGAATGCGGATTTTGGATTGCGGATTGGTCAGCTCTCGATTTTCACGGTAAATTCTTTGCCGCATTTGTTGCATTTGTACTCAACGGTGACCCAGTTATTGCGTTCGTAATAGCTGAGCTCGGCGAGCTCCCCGCCACAGTCCTGCACGACACATCGTTTGAGGTCCAGGCGATAGATTCGATCCTTTGGATAGTCGCCGAGTTTGTGCGTCATTTTTTGATCCTGCCTTCCGCCAACAGGATTCCGCATATCGTTTTACTATCGACAATCTCCCCGTTTTTGATCATTTCAACCGCTTTTGCGAAAGGCACATGCTCGACGGTCAAGCCATACTCGCCTTCATCCAGTCGTTGTCCTTTTCCCGATTCCTTCACATCTCGCGCAAGAAAGATATGGAGCAGCTCGTCACAAAACCCGGGAGTTGTGTAAATTGAGGTGAGTCGTTCCCAGCGGTCGGAAACGTAGCCGGTTTCTTCTTCCAGCTCGCGGTGGGCGCAATGTTCCGGATCTTCGCCGGGGTCCAATTTTCCAGCGGGCAACTCAAACAGGAATTTCTTGATCGGATAACGAAACTGTTTGATAAGGATCAACACTCCTGTCGAAGTGAGCGGAACAGCGACCGCTCCGCCAGGATGCTCGGCTACTTCTCTTATAGCGCGATTGCCTGACGTGTATTCAACCTCGTCGACAATAAGGTTGAACACTTTGCCAACATGTCGTTTTTCGCTTTTGAGGACTTTCAGGTCGGGCATTCGATGTGCATGAGCATGGAATCGTTTGAGGCCGTTCAGTAGTTGCCCCGGCTGCCCGGTTTGATGACTTCCAGGCCTTGCGCACACATCGGACATTCTTCGGGCTTGTGGGCCACAACATCGAGCTGCAGCACAGAAAAATACTTGGCATCAAACTGTATCTTGCCGTTGCTCCGGTCCACGATGTAGCCGACGCCCGCGAGGACGCCCCTGGCTTTGCTGACAATATCCACGACTTCAAACACAGAGCCGCCGGTTGTGACGACGTCTTCGACGACGAGGACCCGCTCACCCTGTCGGATTTCAAATCCGCGCCGGAGCTCCATCTTACTGTCTTTCCGCTCAGCGAAGACGGTTCGGGCCCGCAGCATTCGACCCACCTCGGTTCCAACAACGACGCCCCCGATGGCGGGTGAAATGACGACCTCAATCTCGCTCAATTGAAAATGTTTGGCGATTTCGCCGGCAAGCAAATGGAGATACTTCGGGTATTGAAGGACGCGGGCGCATTGGAAATACTGCGAGCTGTGAAGGCCCGAAGTAAGCTGGAAATGGCCCTCCAACAACGCCTTTGACTCACGAAAGATCTCGAGGATCTGTTCTCTGGGGAGCTTCATAGAAGGCATGGAATATCGGTACACACCGTCGTTTTTTCCAAGATAAGTAGAACCCGATTGAGCCGCAACGAAGATGCCGAGACGCGCTCTCGTCCCCAGCGCGTCTCACAACGCATCAATAGCCTTTGCGAGGTTGAAATCGTTGGAAGTGAGCCCGCCGGCGCTGTGAGTGGACAGGACGAGCGTCACCTTGTTCCACCGGATATCGATGTCGGGGTGGTGGTTCATCTTCTCGGCAAGCAAAGCAACGGAGCTGACAAAGCCCATGGCGTGAACAAAATCCTTGAGCTCACACACCTTCTTGATTTCCTTGTCCGCCCGTGTCCAGCCTTTGAGTTCTTTGAACAAAGAACTGATTTCTATTTCCTGCAACAGGGTTGCCATGAGTGATGTTCCTTGGACTACTCCTATGTTGTTGGAGTCATTTGCGACATAAACGCGAGCCCACCGACGAGCGCCACAATAACAATGAGAACGCACAAAACAATGCCTCCAATGAGCAGCCAAAACTGCAGATTATACAGTTTCCGAAGCGACTCCAGGGCGTTCATCAGATTGCCCACGTCGTTGCCTTGTGTACTCGTGATCATTCTGAACGACGAAGCGGCATTGTTGGTCCACAGGCCAATCAGGATCTCGGCCGCGGTGGCCAATCCATAGATGACCGCGACCGGCGGCATGATAAAGAGCATCGCCACAGTCCCAAGTCCCATCATGGCTCCCACCACAATATAAAAGATGCCGACGAACTTCATCCGGGTAGACAACCGTGAGATGACATCGTTCTGGACATCAGAGAATTCAAACGCCGACGCTTGTTGTGTCATAAAGCCTCCTTAGTTATGAGACGCGTTTTTTACAGCTCTATGTTCCCGGGCCTTCACCGCTCATGGCTGCAGCCGCAAAGACGCCCATGCTGATGGCGATAAGGAATCCCACCAAGAAAAGAACCAGAACGGCGATCGTCAGCCAGAATTGAAGGTTGTAGAGTTTGCGAAGGGCTTCCATGGCCGTCATCAAATGATTGATGTCGGAACCTTTGGTATCGGTGATCATGCGGAACGAAGATGATGCATTCATCATCCAGAGACCCAGTACGACCATGAGAGCCACTTGTGGACCGGATACCACGATGGTCAACGGTGAAGTGAACATGGCAAGAACGGCAAACAGTGCGATAAAAACGGCAAAGACAAGATTGAGAATGCCGAGGAACTTCATGCGGCTGGCGAGAACGTTGAACGTCAGGTTCTGAGCTTCATTAAACTCAAAGCCTGACGGTGCATGGGGTTGAGCTTGTTGCGTCATAAGAGCCTCCTTCTTGATGGTTTAAAGCATGGTGGAAGAGCGGGATGTCAGCTTGTTGTATTCGCTGCGGAGAGTAATATGTCTGGAATGAACTGCCCGGTCGATCGCGAGAACTCCGTTCACATGATCGATTTCATGCTGCAACAACTCCGAGAGAGCGCCTTCGGCCTTCAAAATACGCGCTTTTCCAGATTCGTCTTTAAAGGAAACGGTAATGCTGTAGTTGCGAATGACCTGAACGAGAAGATCGGGGAACGAAAAACAGTCGTCCCAGAGCTTGAATTTCTTTGTGCTACGTCGAGTAATCTTCGGGTTGATGAGTGCGCCCTTATACTCAAAGTCGATGTACACGACCTGTTTCGTGAAACCAATTTGTGGAGCTGCGATGCCGCGTCCGAATCCGCGTTTCTTACGGAAATCCTCAAGTGTGTCCTTCAAGTCTGCCACGAGAGATGAAAGCTCTGTTGAGCCGAAGTTTTTCACCGCTGCACATTTCTGCCGGAGGATGGGGTTGCCGAGCAGGAGAATTTCTTTTGCGGGCATGTGGTGGCTCAGAGTAGCCTGAAAATATAACCAATCCATTTTCCTGAGTCAACGAGGCCGCTAGGCAAAAAAGCCGGACACCCGGTTCACTTTGCCAAGCTTTTGCCCCAAAAACCGTTCACCAACTTCCGTGAACTTATGCGGGATGTCGCTTACGTAAAACTGCATGTTTGGCTTGAGCTTGCTGGTGTTCAGGAGGCCGGTATCTGTGAGAAGCCGTTTGACGGCGTGCGCCGTTGCTTCGCCCGAATCAACGAGAGCGACGTTGTTCTGCAGGACCCTCGAGATAACATCTTTCAACAAAGGGTAATGGGTGCAACCCAGCACAAGCGTATCGATCTTTTCAAGTGTTAACGGAAACAAGTATTCCTTTGCGATCAGCTCGGTCGCTTTGTGGTCTGTCCATCCTTCTTCGGCGAGAGGGACGAACAGGGGACAAGCCTGCCCGAACGTGTGAATGCTGGAATCAATCTGGCGCATGGCATTGGCGTACGCGTTGCTTCGGATTGTCCCGAGTGTGCCCACGACGCCCACCCGTTTCTTTTTGGTGGTTTGCACAGCGGCCTCGGCGCCAGGGATGATCACGCCGACGACGGGTATCCTGGCAATCTTCTGAACAACATCCAGGGCGACCGCCGAAACAGTATTGCAGGCGACCACGATGATTTTGACATCGTGTTTCAATAAAACTTCGGTGTCCTGTTGGGCATATTCACGCACAACCTGCGGCGATTTCGGTCCGTACGGAACTCGTGCCGTGTCGCCGAAATACACAATATTTTCATGCGGCAATTCGCGAAGAAGAGACCGAACGACGGTCAACCCGCCGATGCCTGAATCGAACACGCCGATGGGTTTCGCAGAGTTCATGCGGCCACCAATTCGGATTCAGACAGGGTTGCAACAACTTGCAGGATTTCCTGTTTGACTCTGCGCCGGCCTTCCTCATCGAGTTTTTGACCGGTCAAGTCGAGGACGTAAAACGAGTCCACAATCCCGTCCCCGCGGGTCGCAATTTTCGCGAACGATATATTGAGGCCGATCCTGGAAATGGTCTCCGTAAGCCTGTACAGGAAACCGAGCATATCAGGTGCATACACGTCGATGATCGTGTAGCGGGGATGTTCTTCGAATTCCACGTCGATGCGAACGTTGGGGTTGTGGTGGCGTGTCCGGCGACGCCATTTCATGCGGTGCCGTTTGAGGAGTTCCTCAACATGAACCGTGTCCGCCATGACATCCTTGAGCTCGCGCTCGATTTTTTCAAGCTGCGGGTGGCTGAGCTTCAACTTCGTGATGTCGTCGACGACCCGAAATTTGTCGATGATCATCCCGTCATCCCGCGTGAAAATGTTTGCATCGATAATATTGGCGTCGTTGGCGGAGAGCACGCCGCAAAATTTTGAAAGAGCGAAGGGCGCATCCTTGGAAAGGATCGTGACATCCGTGGAATTGGTTTGGTCGCGGAAAATCGTCGAGACTGCTTCAAGCGTCCTGAAACTTCGTAGATGGGCTGCAATCTCATCTGCATTGAACGCAGCGAGATAGGAAGGGCTGTCGATGCTCATGAGGTGGCTTTCCGTTTCCTGAGCCGTGCCGGAATCGGTCAATGTGGAGACGAGCTCCCGGATCGCTTTCTGTCGTTTTTGTGAAGCCGCAAGCTCAATCTCCTGGGTCGTCATGTTCCGTTCGAGTACATCATGCGCCTTTCGATACAGGTCAAATAGCAACGATTCCTTCCAGTTGGTCCATACATTTTTATTGACTGCTGCCAGGTCGGCGTACGTTAACAGATAGAGCAGATCCAACTGGCGGACATTCGCAATCTTCGATGCGAAGTCGATGATGGTGTGAGGGTCGTTCAGGTTGCGCCGGAAAGCCACTTGTTCCATCAACAAATGGTGGCGAACCAAAAAAAGCACATCGTCCACTCGTGAGCGGTACCGCAGGCGTTCGAGAATGGCTCTGCTCACGTTAACGCCTTCGACTTCGTGGTCGCCAACCCGAATGGGTTTTGCGATATCATGCAGCAGGCAAGCGAGGTAGAGAGGTGTTCGATCCGGCAATGAACGGAAGGCCTTCCCGAAAGATGACTCGGAAGTTTCCAATCTTTCGGCGTTTGAAAGGACGTTCAACGTGTGTTCATCCACGGTGAAGAAATGGTATACGTTATGCTGAAAAAAGGCGACCATAGGCTTCCATTCGGGAATCCACCGCTCGAGAACTCCGAGGTCATTCATACGGCGAATTGTACGGGCGACGCTCTTCCCGTTCAGAATCTTGAACCAGAGCTGGGTTTCGGTTTGCGTGTGCAGGGGTCGAAGTTGTTTCAAGCTTCGATGCAAAATGTCCTCAAGCTGGAACGACAAAGGAGCCTGGAGCTCGGCGGAATGCAAAAAAGCCTGCAGAGCTTCGTGGTTTCCGATCCTGGCCTTTCCAGACCGAAGCTCAATTTTGTTATCGCGGAGAATGAATGTCGCGTCAAGTTTTCTCATTTCGGTGGAGGCAGCCCGTTGATGGAACATATCGGAAACCCAGGAAAAACCCCGCTGCTGGGTCATATCGACCGTCTTTGCTGCAAGGTAATAATCCTGCATAAAGTGCTCTACTCGGCTGCGGGTTTTTGAATCGCGGTATTTCAGGGCCTCGGCGACTTGCGGCTGCAGGGTGAAATCCAGGGAATCATGGACTGCGTTCGATTGAAGATGCATTTCATTGCGTACTCTGAGGAGAAACTCGAACGATCGAAGAGCCCGGCGGATAAACTCCGAAGGAAAAACGTTTTGCTTCCCGCAATAGCCCAAAAGCCCGCGCACAGCCGTTTGGGAAGAACTCACCGGCGGGAGTTTGAGTGAACCCGTTCCCCGCATCAGCCAAAGAACGGTGTGAATGTCCCTCAAGCCACCGGCGCTGTGTTTGACGTTGGGCTCCAGCAGCTTTGCCGACGAGCCGTATTTCTGGTGGCGAAGGTTTGTGCCGTTCCACAGCGTTCCGATGAAACCCGGGTGGTTCCCGTGGTCGATTACTGTCTGCATTTTCGATCTAAAAGCGGTGAAGACTCGTTTCCCTCCGCAGACAAACCGTGATTCAAGCAGTGAATTCCAAATCTCATTGTCCGTTTCCTTGTTATCGAGGCACTCCCCGATTGTCCTGAAGCTGTGACCGACGGAAAGGCCAGCGTCGAAGAGTATGCGGACGAATTCCTTGGTGGCGTCTGTCGCCCACGCCTTTTCCTTTTCACCGGCAACGAGAAACATGACATCGGTATCGGACCCGAAGCAGAGCTCCTGCCGCCCGTATCCGCCCAGCGCCACGACAGCGATAAGGCCTTTGTGAGGCGACGTGAGACTTCGATAGACGGAGGTGATGAACCGGTCGAGCCGACGAGTGAGTGCGGCGGAAGTGCGTAGGCCGCCAGCCCCTAAACGATGTTTCTTTTTGATCGTGTCGAGCTCGAGTTCAAACAGGGACTTGATGTCGGAAGGCATGCGTATTCTGACGAGGAATATAGCGAAAGGTGAGGGAGTTTCAAAAAAAATCAGGATGCCGGATGGCATCCGAGACTTGGACTCCATCGAAAACTTGCGAACCCTCCGAAGGTCGATTGGAAACTGGCAAACCTTCGGAAGGTCTAGAGTCTTGTAGCAACGACCACCACGGCCTTCGCCGAATGGACTGTTCCACCCTGGCCGTCGAGTGCCTCAATAAACACTACGTAGGGTCCGATGCGAGCGCGCTGTTTGCCGTTATCCAGCCCGTCCCAGATCACCGAGCCTTTTGCTCCGCTGAATTCTGCGTTCGCCAGCGTCCGAATCAGCCTCCCCTTGATGTCATAGATTCTCAGATGGATGAGCGATGTGGAACTCGGAAGGTCGTAGGAAATCGAGCAAAAGTCTTCGAAGCCGTCGCCGTCCGGAGAAAACGGATTGGGCGAAATCGAAAGCGAGGCTGAAACCGAAAGAGTGCGCGTGAAAATGGTGTTCGAACCTCCGGGCGAACCCCCGGGAAAGCCTGTGGCCGTGCTCCAGTTGCGCGGGTCGTTCGTATCGAGGTTCGGGTTGATTCGCTCGAGCGATCTGCCTTTCGTATCGGTCACATCGGGATGATGCCACGTCGGAGTGTAAGAAACACTGTCGATCGCTTTCCCGGTCAGGTCCTTGAGAATGATGTCGTCTCCCTCGTTGCCGAGGCTCAACCCGCCAGAACGGTTCAGAATGAATACGTGAATATTAGAGCCTGCAGATTGTAAATTGGAATACAGCTGCAGGATGGACGACTCAGCAGCGATGACTACGAAGTCGCCGGGCTGCACAACTCTTGATTGAGACGTGATGGTGAACATGTTGGCGCCCGATGTTGTCGGCCGGTCTGAGAATTTCCAGTTCGCCAGGTCGATGGGCGATGAACCGCGGTTCAACAATTCAATCCATTCGTTCTGGTTTGTGAGAGGTTCGTACATGATCTCGTTGACCACCAAAGCTCGCGTTAATGAAGCAACTCCAACCGTCATCACAAGCGTATCGTTTGCACTGTTCTCATCCTGAAGATATGAGACCAAAGCGTAGAAACGGTGGCTGCCCGCGGGAAGTGCCGTGTGAAGCGCGTTGAACGAGGCCGAATCCGAAGCAGGAATCGGATTCCCGGAGACGCTTGTGAATTGTTCAGACGGGTCAAGTACCTGATTCTGATTGGCATCACGGAAAAACGCGATTGAATATCCGGAAGCCGTTTGCTGGCCAAGGTTTTTCACGAAAGCGGAGAACACGATCGAATCGTTTGCTGTGGGAGAAACGGGACTGGCGAAAAGCCTGGTTATGGAAAGATCGAATGTTGTTAAAACGGACAAGGACACATCGTCAATACGGAAAGTCCCTGTGGTGCCCCCGCTCCCGCCGGTCAACCGCCATCGAAATTTCACAGCCGCCTGGTTGAATAAGGAGCCGGGCAGCTGAATCGTTGTGAGCACATAACCGGCTGAGCCCGGATTTCTGATGGTATCAGCAAGTTGAACCAAAAATGTTGCACCGTTGTCGATGGATGCTTCGAGCAGGAGTCCGGCTGTGTGTGTGCCGGAGCGGGCCGTGTAGAATTGCAGCTGGTTTGGCGAGCGGCCTGTGAAGTTGAATGTCGGCGAAGTGAGCGTCTGTGTGATTGTTGAGTTGGTCGAGATAAGGCAATTCGGCGCCGATCGGGTAGTCGAGGTACTGGAAGCGAAATCACCCGAAGACAGGCGGATTGTTGTTGAGGCCCAGCCCGCGGGGAGAGCGGGGACTGCGACGGAGTCAAAGCGCTCTGCGTAGGGGAAAGTGGAGACCTGGGCGAGGATAAACTGATTGCCGCTGACGAGTGCGAAAACCGAGTAAAAAAATCTCATAGTGGACAGCATGATACAAAAAGAAGATCTGATTTCAACCCCGGCTCTTTTTGAGTGACGCCCATCGTTGGTTTAAGACCAATTTTTTGCGAATCTGTGTCAGGTAACAGAACAATGATAGTCTTCGGAATAACAAAAGCACAGTTCTTTTTAGGCCTGGGAATACTCGGAGTGCTGGCAATTGTCCGGAGACTCAAAGAGAGAACCCAGATCCTCCGGTTTGTTGAGGCAGATCCCGTAGGAAAGAATTTTGGCGCGTTTCCGCCCGAAATCTCCGAGAGACAATTCGAAAACTTCCTGCCCTAAAATTCCCCAAGTGTTTGCCTCAAGGAATACTCGATCTACTTGCACTGGTTTGGTAATATTGGCGTGCAATAATTTGGGAGAACGAAGAGGTTGACGTGACAAAGCAGGAACTGGATAGTCCCAGCCTTCGTCACGTTCACTTTGTCGAATATTTTCAGTTGACCTTCAATAATAATGATTTCGGGGTGTGCAAATTTCCGGGCATACTGAGTGCAAGATATATCCGGTGTGTATATGAAATGGACGAGTCGAAGGTCCAGGCCGGCGTCGGAAATAAAATTCCAGTTGACGCCGAACACGACAGAGTCTCCCGGGTCAATCGTGAGCACTCTTGTGCCTGTATTGTAACTGCGTGCATAAACGAGTTGTGCCGCAGACAACGTGAAGGTTTTTCGAATCGACGTGTTGCGTGCCATGGTGAGTTCCAGCGTCCCGTTGAAGTCGGCAACCGCCTGAAGCGTCTCGTCGAACTTATTCCTGGCGGTGAAAAGGATTCTTAGATCGTTCTGTGTAATCGACAGGTTGTAGAAGGCCTGCACCTTGCTCTCGAAGACATCGCTCGGATCGAGCCTGGCGGGTATTTCCCCTTCGCACGCCATTAAAACAAATACCGCGATACAGAAAAAAAACAGATCAGAGCTCTTGCTCATTACCGCTGCACAACGGAGTGTGAGGACATCGAATCGTCAGCTCCCTCCAGCCATCCCCGCCCAATGAATCGCGTTGAACAGAAATTTAAACGTGCCCTCCGTCTGCGCCCGATGTTGAACACGGAAACCAAGCAGCACTAATTTACCCTTTCCGTAGGTGAGCGCCACCGCGGCAGTCCGTCGCTCAAGCCTCTCGGCGCCCGAAATCCAGCCCGACAACAAAATGTCTTCTGAATCCCGCGGGTACCATGCAAGCACTTTGTGCGCAAGCTCGCTTCCATGCAGCGAAGTCTGGAATGCAATTCTTTCATTCACAAATGCACCGACCTCGATCGGCAATCCGTATGTCACCGGGTGATTGGGGTTCACGTGAACGCGGAGAATGGAGCCGGGGCAATTGAATTGTTCCGCCGTCGCGCGTGCAAGCACATTTTGCACGGGGATGTTGAATTCTTCAATCACGAAATCCGAAGAAGACGCCATCGCAATGAGGGTCCCTCCTTTTTCAACAAATTCTTTCAGGTTTTTTGTGCCGTCCTTCGCGATACCACCCGAGTACTCCGGCGGCAACTCTTCGAAGTAACGCATCTGGCCTTCTTCCCGTTTTGGTTTTCCTTCGGAAATGACTTCCTTCTCCACATCCGGCAAGACGATGGCGTCGAAACTCGCATTCAAATTCCCGGCTTTCACATCTTTGTTTTCGATGTTCTTCATATTGAATTCGTATTGCTCGAGCACCCAGCGCGTCCAGCCCTCATCCATGGAGGCAGCCCAGGGTTTGTAGAGGCCCACGCGCACCTCCCTCATCTTGTCGACGGCAACCTGTGGGCGCGAGCCTAAACCCTGCAGGACGAGACGGTGCTTTTTGGCGAGTGCGCTGAGTTCGGCATGCTGATCGATGAGCACGGTGCCCGCTGGGAAAGATAATCCCCCCGCGTCAAACGCATTTCTCGCCAGCGCAATGTTTACTTTTCGTTTGGCAAGTTCGTTGATGAGCCTGGAAACATTGTTGCTCGCATGAGAAACGGCAAACATCGATGCGCTCGGATTTACGAGGGCCCCTTCCGGAACGTCGTTTTCGGAAATCGGACGAAGCAATTTCTGCTCGGATGCCGGGAGCTTTACCCTATCAACGGCGACATCAAGCATCAACGGAAGCGACCATGCCGTGATATCGTAAGGGGGAATGATGTTCGGGCCTGTGGAAGGCCGGACTTTTGGATAACGCTGAATTCCGAGATGTTCCTGGAGAAACCGGGCGTACGGCTGAGCCGACGGAATCCAATAGGATTTTCCGTCGCCGGAAACGGAAACCTCGGCGCCGTTTTCGCGAATGAGATGTGCAAGCCGGGCGGCGGCATTGGGATCTCGTTGGTCGAGTGAAATCTTGTAATACTCATCCGGATTCCCGGTTTTAATGTTGTCCCGCACCATCATCAACGTTGCATTCAGGATATCCTCGCGGTGGGAAGCACATGCTTCGAGCAGAGCGTTCGAAGCGGTGATCTCATAATCCATGATATCGCGCAGCCGCCATACACCGCCGGGCCAGGGGTTGGGAAAGTTGATTTGCTGTGTGTAGCCGTAGAGGCCCTTGTTGTTCGACTGCAATTCCGTCGGCGACACGTCTATCGGCGTTGCAATGCGAACCGATGCCACTTCCGTCAGCAGGCCGATGACATTCTTGAACCAACCAGTGTTCTTGGTTCCACCGGGCCAGTACGCGTCAAAGGAATAGCCGTAGATGACACCCTGCTTCCGCTCCTGCTCAAGCCGCCACGACATAAGCGTCCCGATATGGTCGAGTGCACGCCAGATAATAGGATGCAGCGTCGCGGCGACGGGGTTCGAATAGGGAGGGACAAAGATCCGCGGTCCGGCCGAGCCCATCTGATGCTCGTCCAGCCATACGTTTGGAAACCATTCGAAGTAGGCAACACGATTCATCGCTTTGGTTTCCTTCTGTGTCAGCATGTACCAATCGCGGTTGTTGTCATGGCCGACGTAGTGATGGTACAGCCACGGCATACGGCCGCCTTCGTATTTCGTGCCGATGTTCTTTTTATACCATTCGGTGACCATGATTTGGCCGTCCGGGTTGAGAGAGGGCACAAGCAGCACAATAACTTCGTTGAGCCATCGTTTGGTCTTTTCGTCCTCTGCCGTGGCCAGTTCATAAGCCCATTCCATGGCCATCTGGCTGGCGGCGATTTCCGTCGAGTGGATATTACATGTGACGAGTACGATCACACGGCCTTCCTTGACCAGCGAGTTCACTTCCGAGTCTGGTAACCCGCGGGGGTCATGGAGTTTCCGGGCAATTTCCTGATGTTTCTTCTTGTTCCGGATATTCTCCTCGGACGAGATGACCGCGAGGATGAATTCATTTCCGAGGGTCGTCTGCCCCATGGTTTGTAGCTCGACCCTGTCGGAAGCGGCGTCAAGGGCTTTGAAATACGACACGACCTGTCGGTGGTCCGCAAGCGTCCTATCGGCGCCGATTTGGATGCCGAGAAATTCAGACGGCGTTGGGATTTTCTTTTGAGCGAGTGCCGGATGAAGAACAAGGAGTACTGTCAATGCGGAGAACACAAAAC
This sequence comes from Ignavibacteriales bacterium, assembly GCA_031406095.1. Taxonomy (GTDB): domain Bacteria; phylum Bacteroidota; class Ignavibacteria; order UBA10030; family UBA10030; genus JANOGR01. The sequence continues at coordinate 1,822 of JANOGR010000019.1, read as the reverse complement.
GAAAAGACTTCATGGAAGACTCCTCAAGAAATGGTGGAACGAACGAGCGGCTTACTTCAAGAACGCAAAATAAATGACGTAAATCCACGAAAGCAAGCCGTGAAAAATAGCCCAAAGAATGGACTGGTTCGCGGACCATGAAATCGTGATGGCAAGGGCTGAGCCAAAGGTAATGCCCGAACGAACGAATTCTTTCTTGACCACAATGCTCTGCATAGGAACCTCCGTGGTTGTTGATAGGTCGTCCTTAAGGACGACCTACGAGTAGGGAACAAGTGAAGGACGGAAGAATCTATGACTGCTTTTCGAGAAAATCCATAACGATGTGGAAAAACTCCTCAGGCGCATCAGCGTGAAGCCAATGTCCTGCGTTTTCTATCGTGCTCAAACCGGAATCTGGGAACAGGCTTTTGATCTCGGGCTCATCGGACGGCTGGATATAAGCGGATTTGCTTCCCCTGATAAAAAGCGTTGGTTTTCCAAACGCCCGGGTCGTCGAGATAGCCTCGTTGATCGTACCATAGTTTTTCCGTATCGCCTCGAGGTTCATTTTCCATCGGAATGCATTGGATTCATCACGGGCTAGACCCTTCATCACAAGTTGCCTGGTGGCCAGCGAAGGGATGTTTGCCGCCAAAGCCTGGTCGACTTCTTTCCTACTTGAGAAGCGCTGGAGATCAAGCCCAAGGATGGCGTCGAAAATGTAGTCGTGTTGCGATGGATATTTGCGGGGAGCAATGTCGGCGACAATAAGGGCGTCGATAAGTTGAGGATCGTTGAGGGCGAGCCGCATGGCTGTTTTTCCGCCCATCGAGTGTCCAAGAAAAAATGCGGACGGCAAGTTGTGCTGTTGCAGGAATTCTTTCATATCTTGCGCCATCATTTCAAAGGTCATGGTCTCGCTATGGGGCGAGCGGCCGTGGTTGCGAAGGTCGACGGCGAAGACCGTAAATTTTCCGGCAAGCTTTTTGCTGACGGTGTGCCAATTGTCGGAGGAGCCGAAAAGGCCGTGGAGAATGACGAGAGGGCGGCCGGTGCCGTACACATGGAAGAAAAGTTTCATATGAACGATGTATTGATAACGAAAAAAGACCCGAAAAGCACCCTGAAGATCGATGCGAAATTTTTTCTCGTCGCATGCGTATCTTTCTTTTTCAGTCTGAGTCTGTGCGATGCTCAGCGCAAAACGCGCCAGCGGCCGACGACCATTCATTCCATGATCAAAGAGTCGGACGTCGACTACCAGCTCTGGGAAGGTTTTACCCTCGTTCAAAAAGCCAACGCCGGCGAACCCGCAGCACAGCACGAGCTGGGCCTGCGCTTCCTTACGGGAAAGGGGTTTAGTGCTGACACGGCAAAAGCGGTCTACTGGATCAAGAAATCGGCGGAGCAGGAGTTTCTGACTGCCAGATTCAACCTGGGAATTTTCCTTCTCAACGGCATCGGACTCGATTGGAACCCTTTCGAAGCTTACCGGCAGTTTGAAGCGGCGGCGGAGAAAAAATTGCCCGAAGCAACGTATGTGCAAGGCTTGCTGCTGACAGAAAACCTCGTTGTTCCCAGGGACTGGCTTAAAGCGTACCAGCTTATCAAAGAAGCAGCCGACAACGATTTTGCGGCAGCAAAAAAAATTCTCAAGGAGTTTGAAAAACGGGGAATTCATGTCGACTCGATGACGACGTCATCGTCGAAAGTCAAGTCGGCGAAGGATTCTTCCACCAAAAAGCTGCGCCCCATTTTTCTGACATTCGACGTGGACACTTCTTCGCGAGCCGACGATTCAACCATTGTCGCGGACCTGATGCGGGAAGGGAGCTCACAG
>JANOGR010000382.1:0-2654 GCA_031406095.1 Ignavibacteriales bacterium | reverse complement strand
GACGCCCATTCGTACATGGGTTGTTTATCCGGAAAGAAAAGACAAAGCGCCGGTGGTTATCGTCATTCACGAAATCTTCGGTTTGTCCGACTGGATTCGAAGCGTGGCGGATCAACTTGCCGCCGACGGTTACATTGCAGTTGCGCCGGATTTGATTTCAGGTATGGGGCCGGGGGGCGGTGGCACCGAGTCTGTGACGAGCCGGGACACTGTGACACGGCTGATTCGAGGATTGTCAGCCGAAGAGGCCACGAAGCGGCTCAATGCGGTTCGGGCGTACGCAGTAAAACTTCCGGCTGCAAACGGCAAAAGCGCCACGGTGGGGTACTGCTGGGGAGGGTCGCAGAGTTTTCGATACGCCACCATTCAGCCGGAGCTCAACGCTGTAATTGTGTACTACGGAAGCTCACCCGACGCCAAAGACCTCGTGAACGTCAAAGCACCCGTGTTGGGATTATACGGCGGCGATGACGCTCGTGTGAACGCGACGATCGAACCGGCTTCTGCAGAAATGAAAAAACTTGGGAAGGTGTACGAATACGAGATCTTCGAGGGAGCTGGCCATGGGTTTCTGCGACAGCAGGCGGGGCGGAACGGGGCAAACCTGCGTGCTACCCAGAAAGCCTGGCCAAGGATGCTGGAGTTTTTGAAGAAGCACTTGTGAGAACCGTCCCTACGAAGCTGTTGTTTGTCCCTTAGCCCCTTGATTATAGCGTGGCAGATTGTCATATTCTTGAGAGAGTTTTCGTGGCGTTTCGCGCACACACGAAAGATCATGTAATGAAAAACCCTTCCTTGAGTGTTTGGACATTTGCAGGAATCCTTTTGGCAGGGTGTACGAGCCCGACCACAGGCCCGCAGACAGCCTCCGGCCCGCCGCCCGCGACTTTTTATATGAATCAGAATTTCCCCAATCCGTTCACCGATACGACGAATGTGGAGTATGGTGTTCCGAGCGCCGGGGGTGTGCAGTCTCGCGTTTCGATGATCGTTTACGACCGCTTTCAACAAGAGGTCCGCACCATCGTGTATAACAACTCGCATCCTTCTGGTTTGTTTCTCGCGAAATGGGACGGATTGGATAGCCGCGGAACATCAGTCTCTCCCGGCATCTACATTATTGAGCTACGAGGATACACTCCGCAAACAACCATCATACAGATTACAACGTTGAAAAGGTGAGAGGTTGAAGGCAGCGTTCATTGTCATAGTGATCATTTCGACATCACGAGCATTATCGCAAGAAGATGAAGTGGACACTTTGTTCGCGAAGGTTCCTCAGCCGGTGTTTAGCGCTGGCATTTCCGGCGGGGTGAGCTTCATCAATCCGACAGACATCAACGACCAGATTCAATTCAACAATTCAGCCTTCAACACAACAGAACCCCCGATCCGAACACCGGGACAATTTGCCGTTTGGTTCGGATTTCGACCGCCAAATCTGCCGTCGGTTCTTTCGATACGCGGAGAAATGCTAAGATTCTCTCGAGTTTTTTCCTACACAGCAAAAGTGACCGGTCCTTCCGGGGCGACAATCAGCACCTTTTCGGATCAGGCGATATCCAGATATTCGCTCTATGCGTTTTCCATGAATGCGGGTGCTGTTATGGAAAAGACGCGTTTGAAATTGGAAATCGGCTTTATCTTCGCACTGGCAGTTTTTGACGACGAGGTTTCGATGGGGCCGTACGGCAAACAAGAAAAATCTTACAACGGCCAGGGAAACGGATTTCGGATTGCATTACAGCAAATGATGCCGCTTTCGGAGAAGCTTGGCCTTTCAATTGATTTTGCGTACCGCTATCTGAGACTGGATGAATTCCGCGACAATCGCGGAGTATTCTTGAAAGACATGGAAGCGAATTTCAGCGGCGTAACTCTGATGATGGGGTTGTCGTACGGATTTTGATGATCCTACCGTAATCAAAACAAAAAGCCGGACATGCTGTCCGGCTTTTTGTTTTTTGAAACCGTCTTTCTTTATACCTGATCTTTCCTCATCTTCCGCGATGCGATGACGTAGAATACCACCAGTCCCAGGCCGCCAAGAATCAACATGCTCGCAGGATAGACGCCATCCGGCATATACATGTATTGATCGAGCCATGTGGCGAGCATGATTCCCGCGCCCACAAACAACGCCAACAACCCCCACTTGAGGCTGGACAGCGGGTTGAACTTGAACAGATCCGGAATCGAAACACCTTTAAAATCCTTCGGCGAAACTCCCTTCTCAATCATTGCCATTTTCTCCTTGTGTTTTATCTCGATCCACTTCCACACAATCAATCCCGTCGAGCCGAAAACGATAAGAACTACGATTACATCTTCCATATTGACTCCTGATTAATTGATGTTCGTCTCGTGCTTTAGTAACTTTGACCGGAAATCTTTACGCAGGGTTTCAGTCAAAAGGTCTCTTTTTGCAACCCTGAATGACTTCCTCCGGTCTAAGGAATTGATAGAACCTTATAAATGAGCGACCAGGACTTCGATGTTATACAGAGAATTTTGGGCGGCCAAAAGCGGGCGTATTCCGATTTGGTGGAGAGGCATAAGGACAAGGCCATGGCGCTGGCCATGCGAATGCTGAAGAACCGGCATGATGCCGAAGAAGCTCTGCAGGATGCTTTTGTGAGGGCCTTCAATGCCCT
>JANOGR010000367.1:0-8368 GCA_031406095.1 Ignavibacteriales bacterium | reverse complement strand
GCCGACCTGGAATATTTCAAAAAAATCATCCAGGATAAGAGGAAGGAGATTCTGGAAGAACTGGAGTCTCTCAAGTCCAGCATGATGGATGTCACGACGGGCGAATATGTCACCGAGAATTCCGCGTACTCCCTGCATATGGAACAGGGGACAGATGCAATGGAACGGGAGAAGACATTCCTGTTTGCCTCACGGGAAGGCAAGTTCCTCAATTACCTTGACGATGCTCTAAAGCGGATTGAGAAGGGGGATTACGGGTACTGTACGGATTGCGGAAAGCTCATTGAGAAAGAAAGGCTGAAAGCTGTTCCTCATGCCCAGCTCTGCGTTCAATGCAAATTGAAAAAAGGTAAGTAGAAGAAGGGAGGACTCAGAGAGTTCGTGCGCATCCTTTATGTAACAGGAATTATCGTGATTCTGGATCAGCTGACGAAGCTGTTGGTGAAGGGCTTTTCAATCTCCTTCCTCGACTTCTATCACAGCGGGATGCAGTTGGGCGCCAGCATTCCCATACTCGGCGATTTTGTAAGACTGACCTTTATCGAGAACCCCGGCATGGCGTTCGGCATCGACATCGGCGGCCGTTTGTTTCTGACCATTTTTTCCATTATCGCAAGCGGAGGCATACTTTTCTATTTATACAAAATCCGGGAGGAATCGCTTGCCGTACGGACTCCCCTCGCGATGATCCTGGGCGGTGCTGTGGGCAACCTCATTGTCCGCGTTTTTTACGGCGTCATCTTCGGTGAGAGTGCCCTGTTCTACGGTAAAGTCGTCGATTTTGTCGATGTCGACTTCTTCAACATTGAATTCTTGAATTTTCATATTTCCCGATGGCCTGTTTTTAATATCGCCGACGCCTCCGTTTCCGTGGGAGTGCTCACGCTCCTGGTTTTCCATCGCAAATTCACGAGCGTCGACGAAGCCCGCGTGTCCCTCGCTACTTCAACGCCGGTTACCGGAACCACGGACGGCTTGAAAAACAGCTCGTCGGACGAATCGGGACGAAATTCCTCTACAACACCTTCCTGACATGTCCGCCCGGGCCGAAACCAAACCGCCCGAACTTCAGGACCTGCGGCAGACTCTTCGCATCATCGTTCCAGCCAAACAATCAAAAACCCGGCTTGATGTGTATTTGACTCATCAGGTTGAAAATGCCACGCGCAGTAAGGTCCAAAAAGCAATTGAAAACGGCATGGTTTTGGTTGACGGGAAACGAGTGAAGCCCAGCCACCAGATTTCGCCGAATGAGGTTATTGACGTCACTTTTCCAAGGCCTCCACGAACTGAAGCGCTGCCTGAGAACATCCCGGTCGAGATTCTCTATGAAGACGATCAACTGATGGTTGTGAACAAGCCCGCCGGCATGGTGACGCACCCGGCTTATGGCAATTACACGGGCACCCTCGTCAACGCGCTGCTCTATCACTCTGCCAGGCTCTCGACCGTCAACTCAGGACTTCGTCCAGGCATCGTTCACCGGCTTGATAAGGATACGAGCGGTCTCATGGTGGTTGCGAAAACAGATGCGGCGCACACGTTTTTGGCGAAACAATTTTCCCGGCGCACCATCGAACGTGAATACTGGGCGCTGGTGTGGGGCAAGTTCAAACAGAAGAAGGGAACCATCGAGGCAAATCTGGGAAGGAGCAAGAAAGACCGCAAGAAAGTTGCCGTAACATCAGAGGGGAAGCATGCTGTCACGGACTTTGAAGTGCAAAAGGAATTCGATTTCTTATCCCTCGTGAAGATAAAGCTGAGGACGGGAAGAACCCATCAGATCAGAGTTCATCTCGCACACATCGGGCATCCGGTATTCGGCGATCCAACGTATGGGGGTCAGGCGAACACGTGGGGGGGACTGTCGGGCAAAAGTGCGCAACTTGCGGCAAATCTTCTGAAAATCATTCCAAGGCAAGCGCTGCATGCGAAGACAATCGGGTTTATTCATCCTGCAACCAAGGAGCACATGAAGTTTGATTCCGAGCTCCCTGCCGACATGTTGGAAGTGCTGAGGAAGGTCAGTCGTCAAAAGTGATGTGCGACGCCGCTTCCCTTGAAGCACACATCCTGCGAACCTCGCACCCGGAAAACCGCTTTCACCTGCTCCTTGGCCTTTCTTCACGGCGCGGCTGATTTGTTCCTCGACGATCCTGAGTTGGAGGAGAGGGTTGGCGTTCGATGCGAGGCGTTGGAAATTGTGGCCGCTCGAATTTTTTGGTGCTCTCCTGTTTGATTTCGCCCTGGCCCTTCTGCATGTCAGGCCTGAATTCACTTCGCGGTCTCGACTCTCTGCGTTCTTCTCTTCGTGGTTCTTGTCTTTTCTCGGGCGTGGGCTGCTCCCGCCGGTCTCGTATTCGTGGATCCACGGGCTCGCGCTGCTCGCGTCGTGGTTCATTTTCCCCCCGCCGCTCGATTTGACCCTGACGCGGCTCCCGGTCTCGTTGTTCGATTCTCCCGAAATCGAGTGTGGTGCGCCTTTCGACACGCCGTGCTTCAATGCGCGTTTCTTTCTGCTGGTCCATTTCTGTCCGGCCCGGACGGTACACCTCGATTCGGTCCCGTCCCGAATCTCTCAGTAGCCGCTCGACAGAACGTTCCCGCGTTTCGGAGATGTCGGTTGGGTTCATGCGCGTGTTGCCGCGTTTTTCAATGTATCGTCTGTCGACACCGCGATTAATAACCCGGCCTCTTTCGATTTCATAGCTCCCGGTCGATCGCGATGTTCGAATCAGTCGTCGGGTGTACGGGCCGTCGACGATGTGGCGGGAGATCTCGGGTGCGCCGAAGTATCGGCAGTGCGTAAATGACCAGTAGCTCCACGGGGCAGCCCACCGCGTGGTAAACCGAATTCCGACGGAAATGCTGAAATGCGCGTACGGGGGAAGGGGTGCCCACCCAACATAGTCGTCTCCGTATCTCCACTCGACCCACGCAGGACCCCACACATGGTCGGGAATCCAAATCCAACCGTAAAAATCGTCATTGAACCATCGGCCGTAATGGTACACGGCCCAACCAAAAGGTTCACTAGAAACCCAATACCAACCGTGGTCAGTCCAGGCCCATCTTCCATGAAAATACGGACGCCATCCACGCGCGACGCGGAGCGGTCGCCAGGCATGGTAGCCAGCTTCTATTTCAATCCACTCTCCATAGGGCGTCAACGTGGAGTAGAAGAATCCAACACTCGTATTCCCGTTCGGCGGAGATGAAGAGTGCGATGGTGAGAGTTGACGAGCCGTCAAGGAGATCAGAATCAGAAACATGAGCTTTTTCATATGGCACCTTCCGTCAAGATTCCACTCCTCAAGGGTCAATGTTCGTGCCAACAAACATAGAGAAGGATCCCCTCAAAAAGCGGAAAACAAGCCCTAAGCGTTTAAAAATATGCTCAAATGTCCTTTTATTGCCACATTCTTGATTCAGTTGTCTTAAATCCCCATTTTGGCAAACTCAATTCTGAAGAGGTAACTGATGCTTACGACGTCCACAATGAGGATCTACCCCAATTTCAAGGAGAACATTCTCTTGAAACTCCTTGCAGCCTTCTATGCCGTTGTCTGGATTGTGACGGCCATTCAGCCAGTGTATCCGACGGATTGGATGCTTGAAAATATTCTGGTTGTTCTTTTCGTTCTCTTTGTGGTCATAACATACAAGAGATTCCCGCTTTCAGACTTGTCATATATATGTATAGCGGTGTTCATGGCACTTCACGCTATCGGGGCGCATTACACCTATGCGGAAACGCCGATAGGATTCTGGATGCAGGAATGGTTTGGTTTTCAGCGCAACCATTTTGACAGAGTGGTTCATTTCAGTTTTGGGTTGCTGATGGCTTATCCGGTTCGCGAAGTTTTCCTTCGCGTCGCTCATACGCGAGGATTCTTTGCGTACTATTTACCGCTTGATGTGACGCTGGCTTTCAGCGGCGTCTATGAGATTATCGAAATGGTGGTGGCTGTTATGGTCAGTCCGGAGGCGGGCGATGCGTACCTCGGGACGCAGGGAGATATTTGGGATGCACAAAAGGACATGGGTCTCGCAGCCCTTGGAGCTCTCATATGCATGGTGATGACTGCCGTGATTCGAACCATCCGGAAAAAACCGCACGTCCCCGAATATCCACCGAGCCCATCCTGATGTCTGCAATTCGTCCGCATTCATTGAATTCCCTCCGACTTTTTTCTATATTGATTCATGAAACGCCGGGAATTACTGCTTGTTTTCGATTTCGGCTCGCAGTACACACAGCTGATTGCCCGCAGAGTTCGTGAGCTTGGTGTGTACGCGGAGATCACTCCGTACAATATCTCCGTTGAGAAAATCAGTGAGCTTCAGCCCGTTGGGATCATCCTCTCGGGCGGCCCTTCCAGTGTTTACGACCATGATGCCCCGAAACCCACTGAGAAAATGTACGAGCTGGGAATTCCCGTTCTTGGCATCTGTTATGGACTTCAATTGATTGCGGATCAACTTGGCGGAAAGGTAGACGCATCGCAGCAGCGGGAATACGGAAAAGCCTCACTGGTGATCGATGACCACAAGGACTTGTTCGACGGATTGAATGGCTCTACGCCAGTTTGGATGAGCCATGGAGACCGGCTCAGCAAGTTGCCTCCGGGGTTTGAGCCGATCGCGCACTCGACCAATGCCCCGATTTGTGCGATTCGAAATCCGAAACGAAGAATTTACGGCGTTCAATTCCATCCGGAAGTTGTCCATACCCAGGATGGCAAGGCTATTCTCTCGAATTTTTTGTTCAAGGTTTGCGGGGCGAGAGGGAATTGGACCCCAGCGTCGTTCATCGAAGAGGCAACAGCGGCGGTCAAGGAGCAAGTCGGTGCCTCACGAGTCCTGTGTGCGTTGAGCGGTGGGGTGGATTCCTCGGTGCTGGCAGTTCTGCTCCATAAGGCAGTCGGCGACCAGTTACATTGCATTCACATTAATAACGGCCTGATGCGGAAGAACGAGAGTGAACAGGTTGTCCGAACGTTCAAAGAACACTTCAGCATGAATCTTGCATATGTGGATGCAACGGAGACTTTTCTTGCCAGGTTACAAGGAATCGTGCACCCTGAAGAGAAACGAAAAATCATTGGCCGGACGTTCATCGAGATTTTTGAGGAAGAGGCAAAAAAGCTTGAAGGAAAGGTTGACTTCCTTGCCCAAGGGACGTTGTATCCCGATGTGATCGAATCGACATCCTTCAAAGGCCCGTCCGTAACGATCAAGACGCACCACAATGTTGGCGGCCTGCCGAAAAACATGAAATTCAAACTGGTCGAGCCTTTCCGTGAGTTGTTCAAAGACGAGGTGAGACACATCGGCAACATGTTGGCCGTTCCCCAGGATCTGATCGCACGCCATCCTTTTCCCGGACCGGGATTGGCTGTTCGTGTTCTCGGAGAAATCACGAAGGAAAAACTGAATATCCTTCGCGAGGCGGATGAGATTTTCATTGCGGAGCTGAAAAAACAGGGTTTGTACAATGAAACCTGGCAGGCTTTCGCAGTTCTCCTGCCCATCCAATCAGTCGGAGTGATGGGCGATTTCAGAACATATGACTACACGATTGCCCTGAGAGCCGTCACGAGCCTCGATGGAATGACAGCCGACTGGGCCCGTCTCCCATCCGATTTCCTGGCTCATGTATCGAGCAGAATCACCAATGAGCTCCGAGGGGTCAATCGAGTGGTCTACGACATCAGTTCAAAGCCCCCTGCGACGATCGAGTGGGAATGAGGGCGGTGAAAAATGCAAATGTGGACTGAAAATTGAATTCTTCATGCACTGTCAACACATCACGGGTCGCAAAGAATGATCGAACTTAGGAACGTCACAAAGAAATTTGGGAGTTTCACGGCTGTCAATAGCCTCACTCTGCAGGTGAAGGCTGGAGAGTTCTTTGGATTTCTCGGGCCAAACGGGGCCGGCAAAACAACCACCATCAAGATGATGGCTGGCCTCTTCTCTCCTACGAGTGGTGAGATCGTTATCAACGGGCACGATGTGGTCAAGGATCATCTTGCCGCCAAGCAAACGATCGCTTACGTACCCGACCAGCCATTCCTCTATGATAAGCTCACCGGAAGGGAATTCCTGTATTTCGTCGGCGGGCTCTATAAGATGGCGAGAGGAGTTCTTCACAAACGCATCGAGGAATTGATCGGCCATTTCGAAATCGGCGAATGGGTGGACAAGAGAACGGAAGACTATTCGCAGGGAATGCGTCAGCGCATCACCATTGCCGCCGCCATGATCCATGACCCGAAGACCCTCATCATCGACGAGCCGATGATCGGTCTTGACCCCCGCAGCGCCAAGATTGTCAGGGACACTCTCAAAGAGCAATCTCAAAAAGGTGTTTCGATCTTCATGTCCACGCACAGTTTACCGGTGGCAGAGGAACTCTGTGATCGTATCGGGATCATTAAGAACGGCAAACTGGTGTTCTGCGACACGCAGGACAAACTCCAGGTCTACAAGCAGCAGTATGACGGGAAATTCGAATCGGTGTTTCTCGAGCTGACGAAATGAGAACCGTATGACCCATTTGACGCACATACTGAAATACAAGGTCATCTCGTTTGTGAAATCAACGTTTGATCTTCGCTTCGTGACCATCGCCCGAGGCCTCGGTTCTCTCATGCTTTTCGGCGGGTTTGCTGTGGGAGCCTACGTGCTCTCGAACGAGATCACGCGGTTTATCCTCGAACAAACAAGGACGGGCCTCTATTTGTACCACAGGTTTATTTCGATGATGTTGTTTGTTTTCTTTACCGCCGTGAATCTTGGAAACATCATTGTGTCGTACTCCACGCTGTACAAATCGTCGGAAGTAAGTTATCTCTTTACCAAACCCGTCTCCTATTCGAACATCTTTGTCCTGAAGTTCCTCGATAATTTTCTTTACAGCTCTACCACATTGTTTCTCGTTGCGTTTACAGTACTCCTCGGTTACGGATCTTATTTCGGGTATCCATGGTATTTTTTTGCGGGGGTGATGCTCTTTGTTCTTGTGCCGTTTATGTTCCTTTCCGCATGCTTTGCCGTGCTTGTTTTGATGGCCATCATGAAGATCACAAGCCGGTGGGGATTTCGAAGGGTGATGGGTCTTTTGTTCGGCGTCTACTTCGTTTTTATTTATCTGTTTTTCAAGTTCTCAAACCCGATCGAGTTGGTCGAGGAAGTCAACCGGTATTATCCGAATATCGACCAATACTTGTCGCAAATGACCCCCGGATTCCTGAGTTACCTGCCGAACCATTGGGTATCCGAGTTTCTTTTCTACGTTGCGCGGGGCGACCTCGCACGTGCATTACCATTTGCGGGCATCCTCCTGGGCGTCACCTTCGGAGCTTTTGTCATTGTGTTGTTGGTGGCCAATCGTTTTTATTATTTAAGCTGGCTTGTGTCCCTGGAGGTCCAGGCCTCGAAGAGCGCTCCGTATTCCATGATGAAGACAAGTTTTTTCGATTTCCGCAACCGTTCCGTTTTTTCTCCGCAAATCGAAGTTTTGTTGAAGAAGGAATTCTTTTCCTTCCTGCGTGAACCGAGTCAGTGGATTCACCTCCTCGTCATGGTCATTCTGACGATCATTTTTGTTATGAGCATCGGCAACTTGAATCTGCGTTTGCGTGTGACGGAGATTCAACTGATGACCTACCTGGTACTGTTCGGGTTTGCCGGGTTCTTATCCTGCTCGCTGAGCCTTCGCTTTGTGTTTCCCATGATCAGCCTGGAAGGTCAAGCGTTTTGGTCTGTTCTCAGCGCACCCCTTGACCGTCAGAAGTTGTATCTGACGAAGTTTCTCCTTGGATTTTTCATCGTGTTTGTCCTTGCAGAGCTTGTCGCCATCGCCGTCAACATCCCTTTTGTACGGCTTTCTGCGGGCCGGCCATTGCTGCTCTATTTTGGCATGTACAGCGCCTTCTGGATATCCCTGAGCATCGTCGCGATCAATCTTGGGTTTGGCGGATATTTCCCAAGCTTCAATGAAAAGAATCCCATCCGGGTGTCTTCCACACAAGGAGCAACTTTAACGTTCCTTGTTTCACTCGTTTATCTGGTGACGGTCGTCGCCATCGTCATTCTACCACTCACTCGTTATCTTGAGTCCCTCTTCATTTTCCGACAGTTCAATCTTTCCAGCATTGTGCAGCCGGGAACGCTTCTTGCCGTTGTATCCACTTCGCTCGTTGGTTTTTCCGCGTACGTCGGACTGAAATCGCTGCAGCGTGATTTTTGATTGCAAATGAAACCGTGATATGCTATTTTCATCGGTGATGGACAAACCGACGTTACACGGCTTGCTGGAGCAGGCGAGAGTCTTTGTGTCGGAGGGAAAACTCCTGCACGC
>JANOGR010000316.1:0-3385 GCA_031406095.1 Ignavibacteriales bacterium | reverse complement strand
CATACGTCGCAATGGCGGTTGGGATGTTTTTTGTTTCGCAGAAGTTTTATAAGATCGAGTGTGAATGGAGCAAAATCATTCGAGTCGCCGTGGCAGCGATGGGGCTGTACGGCCTGTCAACGCTCCTGTCTCCGGAGGCGGGGAGCTTGTGGGGGATTCTCATCAAGGTTGTCTTCGTTGCTTCTTTTGTTCTTGTGCTTTTCTTCGTTCGCATCATCAGCAGGAATGAAATGCAGCAGCTTCGCACTGTTCTTGCGAGGAACACGTAGAGAATTTTGCTCTCCGTATCAACGTTTCGTATATTGATTAAACTAAGGATGAAACAATGGCTTTTATGAGTGATCAGGGAAAAACGTCGGGCTGGGTTCCAACGAATCCGAATTACGACCCGAATAAACCGATGCAGATCGGGGGTCAGGCGGTTATCGAAGGCGTGATGATGCGTGCCCCGGGTTCGGTTGCGACGGCGGTCCGACGGGCGAATGGGGACATTGTCGTGAGAAAAGAGGCCTTTGTTTCCTGGGTGGAGCGGTTTCGCCTCGGTAAGATCCCGATCGTGAGGGGATCTATCGGATTGATCGACATGATGTACCTCGGAATAAAAACTCTGAATTACTCCGCCGAGATCGGCATGTTGGATCAGAATCTCGAAGACCGAAAAAACGGCCAGACGAAGGCCGAGACCCCGAAGGGTCAATCGAATCTAGCCCTTGTGGGCAGCCTGGTTCTCGCACTTGCCCTGGGGATAGCCATTTTTTTTGTCACGCCACTCGTGGTGGCCAGCAAGCTTTTTCAACTTGAACAAAGCGCTTTCGAATTCAACCTGGTGGCCGGAGTCATTCGCATTGCTCTCCTTCTTGCCTATCTGGCAGCCATTTCGCTTTTGAAAGACATCAGAAGGCTGTTTCAGTATCATGGGGCAGAGCACAAATCGGTTTTTGCGTTCGAGCTCAATGATGAGCTGGTACCCTCGGCAGCCGCGAAGCGGAGCCGGTTTCATCCACGGTGTGGAACAAGCTTTCTTTTGATCGTCATGGTTGTGGCAATCATTTCATTCAGCATTCTTGATTACTTTTTGCAACAAGCTGTGGGGGAGATGACGTTGCTGATCAGGCTGGTCACTCACCTGCCGTTCATCCCGGTGGTAGGCGGGCTTGCATACGAATTCATCAAGTTCTCAGCCAAGCACAGCGCCACGTGGTGGGGGAGAATCATCATTGCTCCGGGTTTGTGGCTCCAAAGGATTACGACGAAAGAGCCCGACGAATCCCAGCTCGAAGTCGCCATCGTAGCTTTACGCTGTGCGTTGGGGCTGGAAGATCCCGCGAGATATGTCCTGAAGGTTTCCGCCGATTCCAAGGAAGCAGCCCGTGTTTGACAAGCTTGAAAAATCAGTTGAGAGGTATGAGGAGGTCCATCGGCTCATGAGCGACCCTGCCGTGATCGCCAACCAGCAGCGGTTTCGAGAATTGGGAAGAGAACTTCGCAAGCTTGAGGCCGTTGTCAAATCATACATGCGATACAAAAAAACAGAGCGAGACTTTCAAGGCAGCAAAGAGATACTCGAGTCCACAAGCGATCCCGAAATGAAGGCCATGGCTCAGGAGGAATTCGAGCGGTCAAGAACCGAGCTGGCCAAGCTGGAAGAAGAGCTCAAATTCTTGTTGGTTCCGGAAGACCCGAATGACACGAAAAACTTCATTATGGAGATCAGAGGCGGCAGTGGTGGAGAAGAGGCGGCGCTTTTCGCGGCCGATTTACATCGAATGTATTCGAGATTCGCAGAACGTAAGGGATGGAAAGTCGAATTGATGGACTGGAATGAGACCGGCAAGGGAGGTTTCAAGGAAATAGTGTTTTCCGTTTCCGGGGACGGCGCGTACGGCCTCATGAAGTATGAAAGCGGGGTCCACCGTGTGCAGCGAGTTCCGGAGACGGAAGCCCAGGGAAGAGTTCATACCTCTGCCGCGACGGTGGTCGTTTTGCCGGAAGTCGAAGATGTTGAAGTGGAAATCAACCCCGCAGACCTTGAATTTGACACCTATCGCGCCGGTGGCAAAGGCGGTCAAAATGTCAACAAAGTAGAGACGGCGGTTCGGATTCGGCACAATCCGAGCGGGATTGTCGTCACGTGCCAGCAGGAACGGTCGCAGTTCCAAAATCGAGAACGGGCCATGAAAATGCTGCGCGCAAAGTTGTACGAGACGAAACTGCGTGAACAGAATGCTTCGGTGGCCGCCCAGCGGAAATCGATGGTCAAAAGCGGCGACCGGAGCGACAAAATCAGGACGTACAATTTTCCGCAGAACCGCGTGACGGACCACCGCATCGGAGTGACGTTATACAACCTCGACCGGTTTATCGACGGGGCCCTTGATGACCTTATTGAGCAATTGAGAGTGGCAGACCGGTCTGAGAGGCTACAGCAACAGACGGTGTAAGTTACAATCCTTCCTTCTTGGTGGGAATTGTCCTGATTCTCCCGAAGAATCGCTTCAACAACTCCTCACTCTCCTTGTCGCAAACGCCTGCAACAACGTGCACGGAGTGGTTCAGGCGCTTATCCTCCACGATGTTCATGAGTGTTCCGCAGGCTCCGGCTTTCGCGTCGTAGGCGCCAAACACGAGCGTCGGGATTCTCGCCATCACAATCGCGCCGGCGCACATCGGACATGGTTCCAGCGTCACATACAGCGTACAGGCTTCCAGTCTCCGCGCACTCAGGTGGTTTGCGGCGGCCGTCACCGCTATCATCTCGGCGTGGGCCGTAGGGTCTTGCAGGCGCTCGATTTGGTTGTATCCCCGGCCGATGATCTTACCCTCATGGACAATCACAGCGCCCACGGGCACTTCATCCTGTTCGAAGGCCTTCTCAGCTTCCCTGAGGGCTTGTCTCATCCATTGTTCGTGTGCCGTCATCCGATTTTTTTAGGCTGGGCAAATCCCCCGACGGGCGATTTCACGGTTTGTACACCCTTCGCTTCAGAGTAATCACGCAAAGCTTTCGCTATTCGCTCGGCTCCTTCTTTGACTTCATCGAGATTCTTGATGATGTCAGGATGGTTCTCAGCAGCCTTCTCAGCTCGTCTCAGATACGCCAGGATGATGGTTAACGGGTTGTTGATATCGTGCTGCAAACCACGTACGACTTCGTGCATGGTGTTCAACTGCGTCTGTTGAAGTTCAAACTCTTGCTGCTGCTCCAGGTGTTTTTTCTGTGCTTCGTTGGCTTTTGTCCTGAATTCGATCACCTTGACGAGTGCATACGCCAGGAGCCACATCCAAAGAAGCGCATCGAAGCTGCTGAGCATGTCCAATCCACCTTCAAAGGAATGTGCCTTGAAATCCCGGTAGAATTCCATCGTGCTGATGAAAAAATACGAAT
>JANOGR010000280.1:0-9670 GCA_031406095.1 Ignavibacteriales bacterium | reverse complement strand
TTCATAATTCCGAGCCAGAGAGCCATGATGCCGATCAACCCGATGGAGATTTCCACTGCCGTGTTGGCATAATCGAGCGCTGATTGTGTCACCGCTTTGATCTTGACAAACCGGATCGGTTCGAGCACGAGCTGAACTCGAGCCGATTTTTTGTCTTCGGCGAACGTGATTGCGTGGATTATTCCAGTGAGCTTGTCTTTGCTGCTCGCGGATTTTGCCATTTCTTTCCATCTCACCGGCGTCGCATCACTGACAGAAAGCAGGAATGTACCTTCATTCAACTGACCAACATTGAGAGCAACCGGCTGACGAACGTCGGCCAATGTTGTTTTCGCTCCGTAAAACTCATTGAATCGTTCCTTGGGTATGACCAGCTCTCCTTTCCACATCGATGCAGACCCGGCGGGAGCAGTCTCCACTTCGAACGTGGACTCTAACGAAACACCGTTGCGGTATGTGTTCGATGTCTCGTCCTTAATGTCATTGCCAATGGCAGCAAGGATTCCGATCACAATCAGCGATATCCAAATGTAGTTAAGCATGAGAGATTCGTCGTTCGGCTACTTGAACTGTTGAAAAAGCCACATAAGCATCGCTCCTGCAAACGCGCACAGCCAGTTCACACTATCGTTATTAAACGCAGGATATCCCTTGAGAAGCTTCGCCGGCATGCCGCAGTGTTCTGTGCGCTCGGTGGACCGACCGCATACTGTGCATTCGTATTCCGCCTGAATCGTTGCTCCAAGAACACTGTCAATCAAGGAGGCGACCAACCCGGCGGCAGCGACAAAGACAAGAACGCGCATATCCTTCACCCAGAATGCGGCGCTTCCTGCTATCACGCACGCACCGAGCAACCCCGCAGACAGGCCAAGCCAGGAAACACCGCCGCTCATTCCCTGGTCTACGGTTCTGAAGTTCGCAATCGAAATTGTCTTTCCTCTTGTCAGCAAACCTATTTCCGTCGCCCATGTATCAGCGGTGACGGCCGTAACAGCACCCAGATACATCGGATAAAAATCAGCCACCGGGAAGGCCACCTGCCACAGAGCGAGAAATCCGGCGACACCACCGTTCGCAAGCACCTGGCCATGATCTCGAGTACCCGATTTCTCAAACACGGTAGCAAACCGCGCTTTTCGTGCCGCTCCAATTTTGGATAGCAAACTCGACAAGAAAAAGAAAGCGAAAATCGGAACTGACCATTTCCAGCCGCCCACGCCAAAAATAACCGCTGCCAGAAAAAATGCGGCTATGGCTCCGGTGAAGGTGAGAAGCCTGGCGACATAGGATGTGAGGGCGATGGAAAATGCGAGGACGACACCGAGAATGACCTGTTCCATGCGTGGCTAAGCCGGAATCCTCAAAGCTTCCCGGGAATTTCGAATGAGCGAATAAATGAGTAAATCCATGACGATGCGCGGGTCGCGCCCGGTTGTCTTCAATTCGGTATCGGCTGCAAGGAGCGCCTGGAACGAGTTTTCAATGTGCTCCGTTGAAAAACGCTCCATGAAACCAATGTACTGCTTGGCATAAAACGGATGCACTTTGAGTTCTGCGGCAATTTCGGCATCCGAGATTCTTTTTCCCTTGAAATCCCCGAGCTTCCACAGCTGGTTGAAAAAGCGCGTGAGCATCACAATAATAAGCTGAGGACTCTCGCCTAACTCGAGCATCCGCCCCAGAATCCTTGTTGCTTCCTTGATATCCAGCCGGCCGACGGCATTTTGCAAATCGAAAACCGTGTAACCTCGCGTTGCCCCGACGACCTGGGTGACATCTTCTGCACTTATGGCCTTCCGTTCGGCGATGAACGCAAAAAGTTTGTCGATTTCGCTCTGCAACGCTCTCAAGGAGTTGCCGCCATAGGCATGCAGCAACTGGCAGGCGTCCAGTTCGATCTCTTTCCCCTGTCCGCGGACACGCTGAAGAATCCAGGCAGGTATCTGGTTATCGTACAGAGGCTTGCAATGCACAACCTCGCCATGTTTTTTCAAATCCGTGTATGGCTTCCGGCGAAAGTCGGGGTCGGGCGTAATGAGAATCAGGCAGGTGGATTCAAGAGGGCGTTGGATGTATGCGGCGAGGACCTCTTTCGATGAGTCGTTGGTAACGAGTTTTTCAAACTCCTTCACAACCACGACTCTTCTCTCCGACATCATCGGGAAGGAGGCTGCAATGCTCAGCATGGATTTTGTGTCCGTCCTGCTGCCGTAGAGCACATCCAGATTAAAACTCTTTGTCGCGGGATCGATTGTTCCCGCGATCAGCGACTCGACGGCCTCCTCGATGAAGAAATCCTCCTCACCGTGAAAGAGATACACGGGCACGGGCTTCCTACCCTTGAGACCGCTTTGGAACTCGGTGTAAGACCGTTCCGGCATTATTCTCGAATGACGATGCTGGGCTCTTCTTTACTTCTTCAGAATGGTAACCTTATTCATGACAATATCCACTTTTGGTTTGCCGTCTGTTGGCCCCATCGAAGATGAAATGATATCCACTGCACCAATCGAATCGACGACATCCATCCCCTTGATGACCTTGCCAAAAATCGTGTAATGCTTCGGCAGTTGGGGAGCGTCCTTCAGGATGACGAAGAATTGGCTTGTATTCGTATTCGGTCCACGATTTGCCATCGCCAAAGTGCCCCGCACATAGCCGGTCTGGTACGACGGCGCACTCTGGTTCAGCTCGTCTTCAAATTCCTTCCCGTAAATGCTTTTCCCTCCCCGTCCGGTCCCCGTGGAATCGCCGGCTTGAATCACGAAGCCTTTTGAAACGCGGTGGAAAATAACGCCGTTGAAGTAGCCTTGCTCCGCGAGGCCGGCAAAATTACTCACGGTTTTCGGGGCGTCACCAGGATAAAGTTCTATTTCGATAGTGCCCTTGGTGGTCTCGATTGTTGCGGTCATGTTTCCTCCAATTTGACAGCATAAGACAAGAAAGAGTGCGATGGATAACGAGAAAACTCTGATCATAGACGATGCTCTCCTAGATAAAAATGATTCCCAAAACTCCAACAACTAGACAGTAGAAAGCAAACCAGCTAAGTTTCCCCCGCTGCAGAATCTTCAGCATGGCCTTGATGGAAATATAACCCGTGACGGCCGAAACGAGCGTACCCATGATGAGCGGCGCCGCTCCAATGTCAACGCCTTCGGCGATAAGGTTCCTCGTCTCCAACAACGAAGCTCCCGCGATGACCGGTATCGAGAGAAGAAACGAGAATTGCGCGGCACGGACACTGGAAAGTTTCAAGTACATTCCTGTGCTGATCGTGGACCCGGAACGGGAGATTCCAGGCAATATGGCGACTGCCTGCGCTACGCCGATGACGAGAGCGGAGACAACTCCAATCTTCTTGTCGGGATTCGGCCGGGCAAGTCGAGTCAGAAAAAGAATTAAGCCTGTCACGATAAGACATACCGACGCGAACTTGGGGTCTGTGAACGTATCTTTGATGATGTCGCGAAACAAAAGACCGATGACGCCTGCGGGAATGGACCCCGCGATAATCGAAACCCCGATCCTGAAATGCTCGTTCCGGGAATACTCTTCTTTGAAACTCATGGATCTCAAGGAGCTGACAGTCGATTTCAGTATTTCGACGATGTCTTTCCAGAAAAAAACGAACACGCTGATCAACGTTCCGAAATGCACAAACACATCGAACGTCAGCATGTTTGCACTCTGAACGTTGAGGAGTTTCTGAGCAAGGACAAGATGGCCGGAGCTGCTGACGGGTAAAAATTCCGTAAACCCTTGCACCACTCCGAGGATAATAGCCTGAAGGATTGTCAAACCAAGATTCCCTTTCTACATGGATACTGGAACGCCGAGCTTCAAAGAATCGACGATTTTGAACGTGACTTCAGTCGTTGTGACCAGGCTCTTGAAATCGATGGGAGAAAGCCCTCCGGTTTGCACGGCCGCCAGGAATTGCCGAACCTCCTCGCGATGGCCCTTCTCTGTCGTCGAAAGACGACGTTCCGTCGTTGTGCCTTGCTGATGGAGCCTCAAACTCTGAAAATTATCGATCACGGCTGTGCGCCCGGTGGAAAACAACTCAATACGTTCTTTGGGGACGGAAGAATCTCCGTTCGAGAGATAGGTAATCACGCCGACGGACCCGTTTTCGAACTTTAAGGTCACCGCCACAGAATCATCGTTCGGCGAATTTGCGTCTCCACGGACGGCCTCGGCAAACACTTTCGTCGGGGGCGAGCCTGTAAAATACTGTATCAGGTCGACAAAATGACAGACCTCGCCGATAATCCTGCCTCCTCCTTCCACCGGATCCTGCGTCCAGTGGTTCGACGGCAAGAAGCCCGCATTGATACGATACTGGATTGCAAACGGCCCCACCGCATTCTCGAAAAACTTCTTGGCCTCCGCGACGAGGGGGGCAAAGCGGCGGTTAAATCCCACCATGAGAATCGGAGAGCGGCTCAGCTTCTGAGACTTGGACGTGCGGCGCGAGAGTATTCCATACGTTTTCACGATCTCTTCTAATTCGCGGCGATTGAGGGCAAGAGGTTTTTCCACAAAGACATTCTTTCCTGCTTTGAGAGCGTGGAGAACATAACGTGCGTGCAAGTTGTGGCGGGTTGCAATGAACACCGTCCCAACGTTCTTGCTTTCCAGGACCTCTTCGGCCGCCGTTGTGGCAAACTGAAAGCCGAAAGTCTTCGCAACATTCGTCGCGTTCAACCCATTGCCTGTACAGACGCCAACGAGTGTCGCACCATCGAACGCCTTCACAGGAGGAATGAGCGAACCCTGTGCAAAATTTCCTGCTCCGACAAAGCCGATGTTCATCGGGCCTGCGGAGCTTACCCCTGGCCGGAATTCAATCTTTGTTTCTTCTGCCGGCTTCGGGGGCTTTGAAACATCATACTGAAGAAGAACACCCACGGAGCGCGTGCGTCCTCCGGAAATCATTGCATAGGCTTTCCTTGCCTCCCCGATGTCAAACCGGTGAGTGGTCAACTCCTGGACATGCATTTTTCCGGAGGCCAGAAGCCTCAGGAATTCCTGCATGTTCCGGTGTTCAGTCCAACGAACATAGCCAACAGGATAATCGGTGCCTTGTTCTTCATAACTCGGATCGTATCTCCCGGGACCGTATGACCTGGAGAGCTTGAAATCAAGTTCCTTCATGTAGTAAGGAGCCCTCGGCAATTGAATACCGACATCCCCCACGAGGACCACCCGCCCTTTTTCACGGCAAAGCTCTCCCGCAAGATGCACCGGGTCGCTGCTTTTGGACGCCGCCGTGATGACCACTGCATCCGCACCGATACCCTGGGTGAAAGTGTGCACAACCTTTTTCACATCACCCTTTCTGCCTAGTGCGACATCCGCACCACAATCTTTCGCGAGCTTCACCGCTTTCTCATCCAGGTCAATGCCGATAACGCCGCACCCGTTTGCTTTGAGCAGCTGCACCGTGAGCTGGCCTACGAGCCCCAAACCGATGACGACAACTGTTTCTCCCATTGCGGGGTCTACCTGGCGGACTCCCTGGAGTGCGATCGCTCCGAGCGTGGTGTACGCGGCATCTTCCAACAGCACGCCAGCAGGGACTTTGACGCACAAGTTCTTCGGAACCAGGATGAACTCGGCATGATTGGCATAGCCTCCTCCGCCGCACGCGACCTTGTCGCCCGGCTTGAGTCCAGGCACACCGGATCCCACCGCGACAACAACGCCCGCAGCAGAATAGCCGAGCGATGAGGCTGCATCGAGCCGAGCGCGAACACGCCGGTACGTGTTGAGGATTCCAAACTGTTTGAATTGTTCCAAGACCTTTTGAACGAGTTCCGGGTTTCGCTTCGCTTTCTCGAGGAGTGTCGACTTTCGGGCCGAAATCGAAGACCGCTCCGTTCCGGGGCTGATAAGAGAAAAATGAGTTTGCACGAGAACGAACCCCGCCTTCAAGGTGGGAGCCGGAACGCGTTCGATTCTGATTTCGCCGCTGTTATTATGTTGCGTGACCTGTTTCATCCTTAAGCCGCTTCACCCTTGGCCGGTTCAAGCGTCACATCAGACACTCTCACATGGTCCTTCAGAAAATATCCCAGGCCAACAACCATCGTAACGATGTAGCCAACCTCGTGCGTCACGAGAGAATAACTCTGAGCAGTGATGAGGTCGACACCGTAGAGGTTGGTTAATGCCCGCGACAACATGAAATGGTATGTTCCCATTGCGCCGGGCACCGGAAGAACATACGCGATGGAAGAAATCGTCAGAAGGACGACCGACGCGCCAAAGTCCAAATTGAGCTGCCGGATCGAATCAAATGCATAAAATGGAATATACAGAGTCATGGCGTAAGTGGCTTGCAATAAAACACTCAAACCAAAAAGGGCAAAAAAATGATGTTTCATTTTTGAAACGCCGAACCCGGAGAGAAACGAATCGCGTAATCGGTCAATCTTCGTATGGTAACGTTCGGGCATGATTTTCGTGACGGCCGAAAGAACTTTGAAAATCGTTTCTCCCTTTAAAAAGAGGACGACAAAAAAGAGAAACAACCCGACGGCTACGAGGACGAGAATTGGTCTTGGCAAGTTGAAATAATTGATAAACGGGTCGAGCACGCCCGGATAAAAAAACATCACCACGAGAACGAGAAAATAGAACGTCATGAAATCCAGAATCCGCTCGACCACCACCGTGCCGAATGCCGAGCTCTTCGAAATATTCTCGAGTTTTCCGATGACATACGGGCGAACAAGTTCTCCTACCCTTGGCAATATATTATTGATCATGTATCCGATGAGAACCGCTGAAAACAGGTTCCGCTTCGATAGATTCGGCTTGATCGGAGCGAGCAGGTATTCCCACCGAACCGCCCGGACCCAGAACCCAAAGATGGTTAAGGGAATAAGAGCCAAGACCCAGGCAACATTCACACGAAGGAGTGAATTCCAGAGCTCATCCACACTCGACCCCTGGAAGGCGAGATACAAGAAAAATCCTGCGAGAAGAAAGCCTGCAGCGGCGCGAAGGAAAGTCTTAAGCCTGGGAGCCATGAGCGATGTCGAGGGTCAACGCCGGAGATCCACGACTTCCGTACCCGTGGGCGGATGAAAGGTGAACGCCGTGTCCTTCACACTGGTGTTCAATTTCAGTTCCTTGATCGTGTAGGTCGTTTCCGTGTCGTTCACATCGTTGAGAGAGATCTTTCGTACCGTCCAGCTGCTCCCTTCCACCCATATTTTCACCGACTTCACAAACGACCTGTCGTCTTTCGGGACAAGCTTTAAAATAAACAGCGTGCCGTCTTTTGTTTTTTCAGAACCGAGCAGCGTGGCATAATAGTCCGAAGGAAGGTTCAGGACAAACTGATCCGGGGAAATCGAATTCTTGTTTTCTTTGTATGTATCGACCACGACCTGGTTATTGATGGGAGAGTACGCCCAAACGGTCAGGCCGTCTGTCACGAGCGTTTGATGCTCGGACTGAATTCGATATTTGTTCGGTTTCTTCATCGTCAGGGTGCCGTTGAATGTCTGTTCGATATTGGAGAAGCCGAACTTCACGAATTGAATAAACTGAGCCGTCGCGTCATCAATCATTTCATAGCGGCGTTGCATATGGTCTGTGACGGCCTTGGCGCTGAGTTCCTGTGGTTGTGCGCGAACGGAAGCGACAAATGCCAGAACCATGGCAACAACAACGGTGAAACTCTTTCTGACAGAAACGTTCACGAAAAATCTTCTCCTTATACGAGGCTCTTCAACACTGCCTCAAGTCCGGCTTCTGATTCCACCAGCACTTCCCGCGCCTTACTTCCGTCAAAACCCCCTACAATGCCCGCCTCCTCCAGTTGGTCGATGATCCTCGCCGCGCGGGAATATCCCACCTGAAGCCTGCGCTGCAGGATGGACACGGAACCTTGCTGGTGTCTCACAACAATGCGCGCTGCCTCTTCAAACAGGTCATCGCGACTGCCGTCGCCCGAAGCCCCGACAGATCGCCTCTTTTCAAGCGCAGAAGGCAGCTTCGTCGGGTTTTTGTACCCACGTTGTTTGCCGATATGCGAGGTAATGCGTTCGACTTCTTCTGTGGAAATAAATGCATTCTGTATCCTTATGGGCTTGGGGCTCCCCGGCGGTAAGTAGAGCATATCCCCGTTGCCGAGTAATTGTTCGGCGCCGTTCATGTCAAGAATGGTGCGTGAATCGGTTTTCGAGGAAACCTGATACGCAATGCGGGCTGGGAAATTTGCTTTGATGACGCCCGTGATCACATCGACTGACGGCCGCTGGGTTGCGAGCACGAGATGGATGCCGACGGCGCGGGCCAGTTGCGCGAGGCGGGCGATGGGTTCTTCCACTTCGCGGGCTGCCGTAATCATCAAGTCTGCCAGTTCATCGATAATCACAACAAGGTACGGCATCTTTCGATGCTTGACGGTCTCGGTGTCCTGCAATCGACCCGCCTTGATCCGCTCGTTGTAATCCGCAATGTTCCGCACCGCTGCCAGCGCGAGGCGGTCATAACGCTTTTCCATTTCCACCTCGACGCTCTTCAGCATCAACACGGCATTGTTCGGGGTCGTGATAATTTCCTCGTCAATGTCAGGCGAAACGGCAAGGTAGTGTTTGCCGAGCTTTCCGTAGAGAGAGAGCTCGATTTTTTTCGGGTCGATGATGACAAACTTGACGTCGCTCGGATGGAGCCGGTAGATCAGACTCGTGAGTATCGTATTGATGCCAACGCTCTTTCCCGAACCCGTCGATCCGGCAATCAACACATGGGGCATGCGGGTTAAATCGTCGACAAAAACCTCACCCGTGATCGTTTTTCCCAGCGCCAGCGGCAAAGCGGCTTTGGTGTCCCGGAATTTTCCCGAATTGATGATCGAACGGATTGTCACGAGCGCCGGACGATGATTGGGAATCTCCACTCCCACCGTTCCCTTTCCCGGAACAGGAGCGATAATGCGGATCCCTTTCGCTTTCAAAGCAAGCGCGATGTCGTCTTCCAGGTTTTCGATGCGGCTGACCTTCACCCCGGTCGCCGGAACAAGCTCGTAGAGCGTGACGACGGGACCCGGTGTGACCGAAAGGCTCTCAATCGCAACTCCGAAATCCCCCAGTTTCGAACGCAAAATTTCAGCGTTCATTTTCAGCTCATCTTCGTTGATTTCTTCGGCAGGCTTCACCGCATCGAGCAATTCCACCGAAGGAGGGACAAAATCAATCTCCTCCTCTTGCTCGTCCACTCGTTCCCGGTCGTCAAAATCCACTTCCTCTTCCTGGACTGCTTCTTTAATGTCAAGTGCGAGTTCGGATTCATCCTCATCAAAAACACGAATTTCCTCCCTTGGCTTCTTCATTTCAGGTTGGTCGACGGCGGGGGGGGATTTTCTCAACGGGGCCGCTTCGGGTGGCAGCACGTCGTCTGATTTCTTTATTTCGACAAGCCGGGGTTTGACTTCCTTCGCCACTTTTGCCGCAAGGCGACGTTGGATCAGACTTTCAGATTTTGCTTTCAGCCACAGAATCGTGCGTTTCAAGACTCTCACCAGCTTCTCAAACGTGCTTTGATAGTCAAGCTCCACCATGAGCGTTAAGACGACCACAAAGAGCCCGAACAAGAGAAGAATCGCACCGGTGAGTCCCGTGAGCTTGGAGAGAACGATTGCCCCAAA
>JANOGR010000167.1:0-2261 GCA_031406095.1 Ignavibacteriales bacterium | reverse complement strand
TGTTATCTCATGATTCTGGAGTGTCCCTTCAAGCAATAGAGCCTGATTCTCAGTGAGTTCTTTCTTGAACTCCGTCATGTGGTCGAAAGTGGCAGAATGAAGAGAAAATTCCGGGTGATTCGCGGAAAGACGTTTCACAATATCCAGCACACCGCTTTTCACTCGCGAAAGAATACCTTGCGTGTCCTTCGGTTCGCCCGAATCGCCTAGCACAAAGTTCTTCAGCTGAACATCCAAGGGCTTGACGTTCGTATCAGGGAAAAAGTCAATCGAGAGGACGCCGCCGTATGCCGTGGAAAATTGATCCATCATGCCCCCCGCCTGTTGGAATGCCACCACTTCAGCTTCATGAGCGTAGCGGCCGATCTGGTCAGGATCCAGAGTGCGTTGTTGCTCGCTCATCTGTGCAAGGACATTCACCCAGCTGACCACTAACGCCGACGAGCTTGACGTCCCGGCTTTGATGGGAATCGAGCTCCTCACAACACAGTCGATTCCCGTCGCAAACGTATATCCGGCTTTGCGGAGAATCTGGGAAACACTTCGAAAATAGTCTCCAGGTTTCAAGCTGCCGAAATCTTCTTCAAGCGAAAAAGATTCGCTGGAGTTGACGTCGGGAAGAGAGATGTGGACGAGAGAATCTCTTCTTCTCTTTGATTCGAATGTTATACGGAGCGAAATTGCGGCAGGAATAACAGGCAACCGGAGGTAATCTTGATGTTCTCCGAACAGGCAGATGCGCCCTGGTGTTGAAACAACGAGCTCGTCGGGCATGCTACGATTGAGATTGCCTGTGAGTGTCGTCAAGACGTTTGAGCATCTTTGAATGTCCTTTGCAGTGGTACGTTTGAATGATGCTCAGTCGGCTAAACGAAATCTAAAAATGTTTATGCTCAGATGAAAGCAGATTGGGGGAGGGGAAGGGAGTAAAATGCGGAGGTCTTCTCGAAATGAGTGAAGCACCCTTTTTATTCATGCCACATAACGACTGGTGTGATCCTTTTTTCGCCCTATCCGCCAAAAATCGTGCCCAGTTTCAACCATCCCTTCGATTCATACCAGCGATAGGTTTCCAGCAAGCCGTCACGTATCGCAATGGAACTCTTGAATCCGGTTTCTGCTGTCAGTTTTCTCCCCGTACAAACCCAGTGTGTCTGCAAAAGGTCACGCGCTTTGTTGATGCTTAGTACAGCAGGACGCGGAGCGAGCAGGGAAACAACCTCCGTAATTGAAGCGAGGGAGAGAAGGAGAAAGCCCGGGATGGGAACCGATATGGTCCTTTTTCCCATAATCTCTTCTAAAATCTTAAAAAGTTCCTTGTATTGATGAATATTTTCGTCTGTAACAAAATAGGCTTTGCCGCCGGTTTTCTCTGAAACAGCGGCCTCGACGATGCCGCGGGCCAAATCGGAAACGTGAATGAGGCTCAGCGTTTTCCTTTTCGAGCCGATAACGGGCTGGACGCCAAACCGAACGGATCTGAACAACTCGAGGATGTCCTTATCCCGCGGCCCGTACACGGCGGGCGGACGAAGAATGACCGTGGGAATGCGGCCGGAATAGCTGACTACTGCTTCTTCCGCCTGCAGCTTGGAAACCCCATAAGCCGTGATCGGCTTGCTAGGAGCGGTTTCGTCGAGTGGGGTTCCATCCTTGCTCGGTCCAATGGCTGCAAGGCTGCTCAGGTAACAGAATTTTCTGATGCTGGAGTGGGCAAGCGACGCCTGTAAAAGGTTCTTCGTCGCGACAACATTCCCACGGAAGTAATCCTCGCTCCTTTTTGCCTTGGTCACACCGCCGATGTGGAAAACGTATTCCACGCCGTCCAGAAGCGGGTCGAGTGAATTCACGTCGAACACATCCGCTTCCACGAATTCAACAGGATGGTTTTCAAGCCATCCATGGTTTTCTCTGCCTTTGCGGATATGACAGCGGACTTTGAACCCGAGGCTCAACAAGTGTTCAGCCGTATGACTTCCGACAAATCCGGTTCCGCCGGTGACGAGTGCTGTAGGGATAGATACTCCTAATCGTTAAAGATGGATAAACTGCGTCAGGACGGAAGTCTTGACGCCAGGGGTGTCGTGGTGGAGGAGTTCGCTCCTGATAAAGCTAATTTGCCGCGGTGTCAGGAGCCCGCCCCCGCCAGACCGCTCGGCGGGCTCGTTCGAGACCGGCCCAAGACATCAAATTTGTAAAGGAATGCTCCTGCCAGCCATTGCGGATTTCCCAAAGACCGGCGTCCGGCTGGCCGATGCTGC
>JANOGR010000158.1:0-3509 GCA_031406095.1 Ignavibacteriales bacterium | reverse complement strand
AGGGTCCACGGTTTTGTCGTGATTCCTCGAATCAGGCCGGCATACTTGCGGGCAACGGCCTCGTTCCGAAATTCGTCGATGTATTTCATTGCACATTCTCCTCGTCGGGATCGGGAAGTTTGAGTTCGTCCAACGCTCCTTCCAGCTCATCGAAGAGCTTGAGAGTCTCGAGCGCCTCCTGCTCATCAAGCTTGCTGATGGCGAAGCCTACGTGCACGATGACATAGTCTCCCACGTTGACCTCCGGCATCCATTCGAGGCAGACTCTCTTTTGAATTCCGCCAAAACTGACCTTCCCCATTCTTGGCTGGACAGTCGAATCGATCTCCATCACTTTTCCAGGAATTGCGAGACACATGTTATGTTCCCTCCTTCCTACCCACCATAGCGGATTCTGTGAGGCTGGCTGGGCTGAGTTCTTCCACTCTGGAAATGGCCACGCCGGAATCTATGAGAACAACATCTCCCACGTTTGCCTGCGGCAAAAGAAGAACCGGGACGCGAATGAAGGCGCCTTTGACGTTCACTTTTGCCATCGTGATTCCCTCCTCAACGTAGATTTCAAGTATCGCTCCTGAGACAAGGCTCATGCTGTGACCTCCTCATGAAATGTTTTCGCGTTTTCCGTGTGAGTTTTCGGTATTTGGCGTGCAAACGCGTAGATTTGTCCGAGCGCAATGCCTCCGTCATTCGGCGGGATCCGTTGATGCCAGTAAGGACGAATTCCGTGCACGGCAAGTAATGTGACGGATCGTTCGGTTAAGTACTTGTTTTGAAAACAGCCGCCGGTAAGAACGACCCTTGTTTGTTTCGTTTTCCGGGCCACGGCCAGAATGATCTCAGCCAGTGTGTTATGGAATTTTATCGAAATCTCACTCAGCGATTCTTTATTCTGCGCATCCTTTAGGATTTCCTCCATCATGGGTGCCCAATCAACAGAATAACCAGCTTCAGATCGTTGAATTTCAAAACCGTAGTTCTTATCAGATCGAGTTCCGTGGGAAGCAAACTCAAGCTCCATTGCCGCCTGGCCTTCGAAGCTTAGACTCTGGCGCAGACCGCAGATCGATGCAACCGCATCAAAGATTCTTCCTACACTCGACGTCAGGGGCGCGTTGACGCCTTTGCTCAGCATCTGGCCAATGATGTGTTGGTCGTTTTCCGAAAAGGATTGCAAGGTCGGAATATCCGCGCGCTGCAGCACAGAAGAGCCATACATCTCAAACAGCATTCCCAGCGCCGACCGACGCGGTTCTTTGACTGCACGATCTCCACCCGGCAGCGGAAATGGCCGGAAGTACGCCACGCGTTCAAACGAAGTCTGGTTCGTAAGCAAAAATTCTCCTCCCCAGATGGTTCCATCGAGGCCCATGCCCGTTCCATCCCAGGAAACTCCGAGGAGCTCGCCCTCCAGCTGGTTCTCTGCCATGCAGGAAGCCACGTGCGCATAGTGGTGCTGAACGTGTGAGCATAAGACTCCGGAATCATGCGCAAACTGGGTTGACAGATAGTCCGGATGAAGGTCGCAGACGATATTCTTCGGCTCCGCATCGTAAAGAAGCTTGAAATCCTTTATGACGCGCCGGAACGCACTGAAAGATTCCTGCGTCTCCAGGTCCCCTATGTGCTGACTCACGAAGATGTTTTTTCCGATGTTCATCGCAATGGTGTTCTTCAGATGAGCTCCAACGGCCAGGACGGGAGATTTGAGAGGAGAATCGACGGTGATGGGCAATGGTGCATATCCGCGGGCACGACGAAGAACAAGTTCTCGCCCAAGAAGAATCCTGACAATGGAGTCATCGACGTGGCGAACAATCGGACGATTATGCACCAGGAAGTAATCAGCAATTCCCCGGAGTCTGGCGAGGGCTTCAAACCCGTCGGTGCAGATGGGTTCATCGGAAAGGTTGCCGCTCGTTGCCACGACTGGAAACTTGAACTCTCTCATCAGCAAAGCGTGTAGCGGGCTGTACGGCAGCATGATCCCCAGATAAGGGTTGCGGGGGGCAATCGATTCGGCTACGGTTGAACGAGCTTCCGTGCGTTCCAGTAACACAATCGGCGACTCCGGAGACAGGAGAATTCTTTCTTCCAATTCTGAGACCCGGCAATCTTCCCGCACATGCCGGAGGCTCGGATACAACAACGCAAACGGTTTTTCTTCTCTGTGCTTCCGAGCTCTAAGCCTCTTGACGGCTGTTTCATTACGGGCATCAACCATAAGCTGGAAGCCGCCGATTCCTTTGAGCGCGATGACTCCCCCCCGCCGAATGACCTCTGCACACTCTGCTAATGCTTCATCTCCAGAAAATACGACCTCGCCCTGTCCATCCCACAGTTCCAGCTGCGGACCGCACTCCGGGCACGCATTCGGCTGCGCATGAAAACGCCTGTCCAACGGATCCTCGTATTCCTGCCGGCAGTCAGGGCACATGATGAACTTTTTCATCGACGTGCTGGGCCGGTCATACGGAAGTGATTCTATGATGCTGAACCGCGGTCCGCAGTTTGTGCAGTTGGTAAACGGGTAACGGTAGCGTCGGTTTTGCGGGTCGAATATTTCCGCCAGACAATCAGGGCACGTCGCAATATCAGGCAGGACCAGTGCGATCTTCTGCCCGTTTTTCTCACTTTCCCGAATGACAAACGATGTGTAGCCGACGGGGTCAAGGTATGAGGACTCGAGACTTTGGATGAACGACCTCGGCGGCTTCTCTCGTTCAAGTCGAAGAAGGAACTGGTCGAGAAGTTGTTTTTCAGCTTCCGCCTCGATGAACACTCCCTCGGAGGAATTTGAAACCCATCCCTTCAAGCCGAGCGACATCGCAAGCCTGTACACAAACGGACGAAACCCCACACCCTGGACCGCTCCACGGACGACAATCTTGAGTCTCGATGTTGAGTCAGGCGCTGGCATGAGAATAAAATGCTGCGGATTTGAAATTCGAAATAAGCCAATCACACCATTCATCAATCCCTTTTTTGGTCGTGCAAGACGTCTCGAATATTTTCAGTTTTGGGTTGATCGACAGCGCATTGCCGCGCAGCGTCTCGAGGTTGCACGGCACGTGAGGAAGGAGGTCAATTTTGTTGATGATCATCGCGGAAGCGCGCTGGAACATTGCGGGATATTTGAGCGGTTTGTCGTCGCCTTCCGTGGTGCTGGCAACAACGATCTTCATGGCCTCGCCAAGGTCGTAGTTCGACGGGCACACCAGATTGCCGACGTTTTCAATCACAAGCAACTCGATGCCTTGAAGGCTCAACTTTGAAAGAGCATCCTCGACCAGATTTGCCTCAAGATGGCAACCTCCGTTCGTCACAATCTGCACCACCGGCACGTTGAACTTGGAAACACGTTGCGCGTCAATATCCGTTTGAACGTCTCCTTCGATGACTGCGACCTTTACATCGTTTCGGAGCAGCTCAAGTGTGCACTCCAGGATGCTCGTTTTTCCGGAACCCGGCGAGCTCACAAGGTTGACCACGAATGTCTTGTTGCGAAG
>JANOGR010000166.1:0-10324 GCA_031406095.1 Ignavibacteriales bacterium | reverse complement strand
ATCCACGTGCTGACGACTGCAACCATTGATCGGCTGCGGGAACTGTATCCACAAGGACGCTTTGAGGTTCGCCGCTTTCGACCGAACATTGTGGTCGAGTCTTCAACAGGTGAAAAGGGCTTCGTCGAGAATGATTGGATTGGTCACACGCTTGGCATAGGAGCCGAGGTTCAATTGAACATCATTCGTGCCTGCCCGCGTTGCGTCATGACGACACTGCCCCAAGGGGATTTACCAAAAGATCCAGGCATCCTACGAACAGCAGCTCAGTACAATCAGGTGAACGTCGGCGTTTATGCGGCCGTTCTGCGAGGTGGGACGCTCCACCGAGGTGATCCGGTTCGGCTTCAGTAATAATCAGTAAACGCCAGCTAACAATCGCAACCACGACGTTCGCTCTTTATTTGGAAGAATTATAGTGCTCACTCAATGCCCAACCCATTCCTCCGCCAGAGGCGGATTCATTCGTTGGGCCCTGCCCGCCATTAAGATTGGCGGGCAGGCGTAGTGCCGCCAGACGTTATGTGCAATTGTCCCGCACAATGTGGCAAGGCAATATATGCTATAACAACCGACATCCGTGCCGGTTGAAAATAAAGTAATCTTGAAGGAATATCTATGAAAGCGATTGTATACACAAAATATGGATCGCCGGATGTTCTTCAACTTAAGGACGTCGAAAAACCTACGCCCAAGGACGATGAAGTCTTGATAAAGGTCCATGCGGCGTCCGTCAACGCATATGACTGGCATTTCCTGACCGCGGACATCTTCTTGATTCGCTTCATGGGCGGGGGGCTGCTGAAGCCCAAGTACACGAGACTCGGCGCCGACATCGCGGGCCGGGTTGAAGCGGTCGGCAAGAACGTCAAACAGTTTCAGCCGGGCGATGAAGTGTTCGGGATGGTGCGGGGCGGTTTTGCCGAGTATGCAACTGCTCGTGAAGACGCTGTGGCGTTGAAACCGTCCAACCTCTCGTTCGAGGAAGCAGCGGCCGTGCCGATGGCAGCGATCACCGCCCTGCAGGGTCTGCGCGATGAAGGGAAGGTTCAGCCAGGACAAAAGGTCTTGATCAATGGGGCGTCGGGCGGGGTCGGAACGTTCGCGGTCCAGATCGCGAAAATGTACGGCGCTGAAGTCACCGCCGTCTGCAGCACGAGGAATGTGGACCAGGCGCTCTCTCTCGGGGCAGCCCATGTTATTGATTACACCAAAGAAGATTTCACCCGAAGCGGGCTGCAGTATGACGTCATCTTCGCTGCGAACGGTTATCATCCGCTTTCAGCGTATAAGCGCGCCTTAACTCACAAAGGTATTTATCTGGTGGCCGGAGGTACAAAGGCTCAGCTTTTCCAGGGGATGCTCATGGGGTCATGGATGTCGGAAAAAGGGGGCAGGAAAATGGGAGGCGTAGCCGCAAAACGAAGCCAAAAAGACCTGGTTATTCTCAAAGAGCTTGTGGAAGCCGGCAAAGTCGACCCTGTTATCGATAGACGGTATCCGTTAAGCGAGGCTGCTGAAGCTCTCCGGTATCTTGGGGAAGGACACGCCCGAGGAAAAGTAGTAATAACGATGGAGCATCGTAGCGAAACTTAACAAATGATGAACGGGTTGTAGATCATCTCGCTTGGATTTTGTGCCCCAAAACGCAATTGACATAGAACTTTGCTTGCGTCTAACAGCGGGCATTACGACGTTCGCTCATTTGAGAAAAAGATTATTGTGGTCGCTCCACGCCCAATCATTCCTCCGCCAAAGGCGGATTCATTCATTGGGCACGGCCCGCCATTAAGATTGGCGGGCAGGCGTAATGCCCGCAGACGTTATGTGACATGGCCGCCCGCGAGAGGGAAAATCAATCGGCGAGATGAACTCGGAGCCTTTTACCCAAGGCCTTTGCATATTTTCCCAGAGTCGAGAGACGAATATCTTCAGAATGGTTCTCAATGCGGGAAATGGCGGATTTCTTTGTACGGAGTTTTCGCGCTATCGCTTCTTGCGTGATACCGGCCTTTTCTCTGGCCTGTCGAAGCATAACACTGAACTCAAACGCATCATATCCTGATTCGAAGTTCTCGGCAAACTTCGAGCTCCGTTTTTTGCGATCTTTTATGTATCGTTCGACGTCGCTCATGGCTTACTCCTCCTTTGCAAATAATCGGTTCGACGTTGTTGCGCCAGTTCAATTTCTCGGCTCGGCGTCTTTTGTTGTTTTTTCGAAAACCCACTCGTCAGAATCAAAAGGGCCGCTCCGGAAAAGAATCCCAAAAATCGATAGTTATTACCACCCATTTGAGCACGAATCTCCCAGAGATCTTCTGTGCCGACAAGTTTCTTAAAATACTGCTGTGGGACGATGTCAAGTCTCTCCACTAGGCGTAAGACCCAAGTAACTTTCTGGGCATGCCGATCTGGGAGAGAGTCCAGAAACTCCTGGACGGGAGATTTTCCTGCGGGCGTCCGGTAGAATTGAATTGTCCGCACAAAGCAAGTTAACGTATTTGTGAACTACTGTCAAATGAGGGCGGCCACGAACGCATAACAGGTGTAAGCAATACCAAAGAATTGTTAATGCACAACGAGTACAACTAAGAGGAAATAACCAATGAAACTACGAGTGCTCGTCCTGGGTGCGGGTTTCGGCGGACTCGAACTCAGCACAATACTGTCCGAAGCGCTCGCCGATCGCCTCGATCTCACGCTGATCGACAAGAACGACTCATTTGTCTTTGGCTATTCGAAGCTCGACGTGATGTTCGGCCGTAAGACACCCGACGCCGTGCGTCTTGCCTACCGCCACATCGTGAAGCCCGGAGTACATTTTCGTCATGAAACAATCACAACGATTGACCCTGTCGCGCGACGCGTTACGACCGACAGGGGTACGTACGACGCTGATGTGCTGGTGGTTGCGCTTGGAGCCGACTACGATGTCGACGCCACACCCGGACTTGCCGAAGGCGGCAATGAGTTCTATTCCATCGCTGGAACGGAAAAATTGCGGGAGATGCTTCCCACCTTCTCGAAAGGCCGAGCGATTGTCGGTGTAGCCTCCACGCCGTTCAAGTGCCCGCCAGCGCCGAGTGAAGCAGCGTTGCTGCTGCACGACTATCTCACCGCACGCGGCGTACGTGACGCTTGTGAAATCAGCCTCGTGATGCCATTCGGCATCCCGATCCCTCCGTCGCCCGCAAGCTCCCGAGCGTTACTCGCAATTTTCGCCAAACGTGGTATCACTTTCGTCCCCAAACGGTTTGTGCTTTCGCTCGACCCGAAGCGCCGCGTTGCCATTCTTGACGATCAGAGTGAGATGCCTTTCGATTTGTTCCTGGGCATCCCAAAGCATCATGTCCCGGACGTGGTCACGACAAGCGGCATGACCGAAGATGGTTGGATCCCTGTCGACCGGAAGAACCTCAAGACGAAATTCCCTCACGTGTACGCAATCGGTGACGTATCAAGTGTCGGAGGGCCGAAAGCGGGTGTATTTGCTGAAGGCGCCGCACGCGTTGCCGCCGCATCGGTGATCGCGGGATTCAAAGGGGGCGAACAGCCCACAGCGTACGCCGGGGCGGGCTCTTGTTATATCGAGTTTGGTGGAGACCGCGTTGGACGCGTGGATGTGGACTTCTTTTCGGGTCCTTCGCCGACGGGGAGTTTCCTGGAACCCTCGATCGCCCTTGTCGATGAAAAGCAGCGCTTTGGATCCAGTCGCCGGGCCCGTTGGTTCGGGCTGTAACGAGGGTAAACTCACCTGTGCCTCGACAAAGCATCATCGGCGTTGTTGGCGGAGCCGGCCCCTATGCGGGGCTGGACCTCGTCCAAAAAATCTTCGACCACACCCTCGCAAAAACCGACCAGGAGCACCTCCCTGTTGCGCTGCTTTCTTATCCGGGTGAAATCCCTGATAGATCTGCTTTTCTTCTGGGCAAAACCGAAAAAAACCCCGGCATCGCTCTCGCCCGCATTGTCCGCCAACTCGAATCACTCGGTGCCAGTGTTGTCGGGATTCCCTGCCACACGGCACACGCTTCGCCTATTTTTGATGTGATGAAAAATGAATTAGCTCGCGAGGGCAGCCGTGCGCAAGTTTTGCACATCGCAGAACAAACCGCACTGTTTATCAAGAACCATTTCCCCGCAACACGCAAGCTTGGCATTCTTTCCACCACGGGAACACGAAGAGCACAAATCTATCCCAAAGCCTTCCAATCTCATGGCATCACTTTTGTCGAACCAAGCGCCCAAGCTCAGGAGAACGTGCATAGCGCAATTTATGACACGCATTTCGGCATCAAGGCAAAGTCGAGACCCGTTACCTCTCAGGCTCGTCAGATGATCGTCGATGCCATCTCCGAGTTGAAGGCTGAAGGCGCTGAGGCGATTGTTCTCGCGTGCACGGAGCTTCCGCTTGCCATCACAGAGAAAACTGTTTCCGGCATAACAATTGTCGACCCGACTGTCGCTCTGGCACGTGCCCTCATCGAAGCCGTCAATCCTAAAAAGCTCAGACCTTTCGACTAGCCCAAGTTCGACAGTTGCGAAGAAAAAA
This sequence comes from Ignavibacteriales bacterium, assembly GCA_031406095.1. Classification (GTDB taxonomy): domain Bacteria; phylum Bacteroidota; class Ignavibacteria; order UBA10030; family UBA10030; genus JANOGR01. The sequence continues at coordinate 5,772 of JANOGR010000166.1, read as the reverse complement.
TGTTAATTCTGAAAAATTGTCACTCCCGCGGATTGTAAGCGGGAGTCCAGAACCCGAATCCTTTTGTCACTCGTCACTTGACTCAGGCTAGGGACTCAGATGAAACCCGTTCTGGATTCCGTCTGAAAATCCGACGGAATGACAAACAAAAGAAAAAACTTGTCATGCCCGCGGATTCTTTGTCTCTAATTTCATGGTATTCGACGGAACAGTCCGCGACGCAAAACGTGCTAACATTCGGTCACGGAGCCCTCATCGAAGCCGTCAATCCTAAAAAGCTTAGACCTTTCGACTAGATGTTTTCAGGGTCAAGCAAAGTGTTAGCGTCAGGAGGCCCGCCATAAAGATCGGCGGGCAAGCAACTCCTGACGCCGGGGGCAGAACCAATTTTTTGACAACCTGTTTGACTTTTCGACGAGTGCTTTGCATTCACTGACTCTCATTAACCACGCCACAATACTTCTCCGGCTTGGTGGTATCAACGTTCTCACCGACCCTGTCTTCAGTTGGACTCTCGGTTATTACATCCCGCGACTCCGAAAACCGGGAATAGCTCTCGGCGACCTTCCGCCCATCGATCTCATTCTCATCTCTCACGCGGACTACGACCACTTGAACCTCAGATCCTTGAGGCGTCTCCGACGCAGACATCAATCAAGAATCGTTCTTCCATACGGGTTGGCCAAATACGGGAGGCGAACCGGATTCAAAAACGTCGCGGAAATGAATTTGTGGAATTCGTTTCAGGAATCAGGACTTCGGATAACATGCGTTCCGGCGAAACACTCGAACAAACGTCTTCCCTGGGATAGGAAAACGACTCTTGCCTGCGGATATGTCATCGAAGCGGGTGGAACCGTTGTGTATTTCGCAGGAGACACCGGCTACGGAGCGCATTTCAAGGAAATTGCCGGCCGATTCTCAATTGATATAGCTCTTTTGCCGATTGGGGCTTACAAACCGCGGGAGTGGTTTAAAGAAATCCATCTTCATCCAGAGACAGCTCTTCAGGCGTTTGGCGACCTCCGTGCCAGGACTCTGGTCCCCATTCATTGGGGAACGTTCAAGATTAGCGATGAGCCGATGAACGAGCCGCCCGATCTTCTTTCCCGCAGCGCCAGGCAGTCAGGACTGGAGAAACAAGTCTGTATACTTCAAAACGGAGAAAAGTACGAGTGGTGAGTGTTTCAGCTTGCGGGTGATTGAATCTTGCCTTCGACGGTGGCGAGAAGAAGTTCGAGGTTAAAGGGCTTGCCGAGAAAGCTATCGATGCCCATTCTCAGCGCGGCCCGGATGACGAAGTTATCGTTAATCCCGCTCATCAGGATGAACGGGATGGCCTTGAACGCTTCGTTGTGACGCACTCGTTCGTAAAAGTCCATCCCTGTCATTCCGGTCTGAAAGTTCAGGTCGGAGAGAATCAGGGCGGGCGGGTTTTGTTCGATGAGTTCGAGCGCTTTTTCGACGCTTTCGGCCGTCACTGCATCATACCCGTGTTTCTTGAGATGCATAGCAAGTGAGACCACGATGCTTTTTTCGTCATCGACAATCAGGATGGTTCCTTTCGCGTGCGGCGAGCTCTTCGCCCACAAGATTTTTGACTCCGCAGCGAGATGTTCTTCCATGGAGATATTGAATTTCCGCCGCATGATTTGGAGCACTTGCTCTTCATTGTTGGAAATGGCGCCGTCCCGCCAGGCGATCCGGAGCGCTTCGACATAGGCGTCAATGTGAATCTGCTTTTCCAGTTCACGATGCTCATTGTCTGAAATGCGAAATAGGGCGCGGGCTTTTTTCAGTTGTTCGGCTTCGAGGGCATTGACCGCGCCGTCAAACCAAACTTCTTTGAGCATCTGTCGATAGACGTCGATCCGCCCCTCCTGCGAGGTTGGCGCTGTTTGTTGAGTCGGCGCGGGGCGTGGCGGGGGGGCCGGGACCGGCCTTGCTGGCTGTCCTTTCTCCTGCGTCATCAATTGGTCAATCCTGTCGGAAAACGCCTGGGCATAATAATTCGTCGGGTCGATGGCGTAGACTTTCTTGACTTCATCGAGCGCGAATTTGTACTGCTTGTACTCGACAAACTGCTCTGCATTTTTCAGGAGTTGCGAAATCTTTTCGACGCGCTGATCCGTGTTATCCTGGGTGGCCTGTTGGTTCTGTTTGGTTTTCAGCAAGTACTGCCGAACTCGCTCCCGGAACGAGATAGCGTAATAGTTCTTGGGGTCATACCGAAGGGCCTGCTCAATTTCGTGCAACGCTTCATCAAACTTCCCCTGTTTCGCGTATATGTCCGCTGCACGGACATGCTTTGCGATGGCATCCTTGTTGGGGTTGAGCGGCGGTTGTGGCTTTTTGAATAACAAGGTGTCTATGACCGGAACTTCATTGAGAGGATAACTTTTGACAAAATAGCCAATCCGTGAGGAAAATACAAGCAGAGATTTTGGAGAACTTGACAAACCAGGCTGCATTTCGTAACATCCCACCGACGTTTTAACGTAAAACTCATCTGATAGGAAAAATCATGCTAAGAATCCTTGTCTTGGTCGTTCTTGTTTGTCAGTTCGCCTCATCTCAGCCATCTTACGTTTATAAAACCAGCCTCGTGCAAGCTGCTCCGGGAAGGCTCCTGGATCTGATCGAGTTGTTTCGAAACCGCTTTGCTCTTGACTCAGCCAACGGAAGACCCCGTGCGTTTTGGATGCGACATGCGCAGGGCGACAAATGGGATTTCCTCATACTCTCGCCAATCGATACTTATTCTCATTATTACAGTCCTGACCGAGTCAATCGCCGGAACCAGGAGAAAGGAAGAGCGCTGAACACGCAGATCGGAAAGATGGTTGCCTGGCAAGAGGATGTCTTCGTGAAAGGGCCACCGCCTGAAGAAATCCGGACAAGATTATCAGGAGCTTCGTTCTTCCATGTCGAAATGTTCATTGCCCTACCGGGAAAAACCGATGAACTATACAAAGAGCGCGAAATGGAGAATTCTTATCAGCGCGGGCTTGGAAGACCTGAGAACCTGATTTTCGTTCGCGATCAGGGAGCAGCGTGGGATTTATTTACTCTCGGAGGATACAGGGATCTGAAACACTACGCGGAGAGCGCAGACATTTCGGAGAAGGATCAGGAATCCGCTGCCAGGCAAGCCGGGTTTGAAGGGGCAACCAGAATTGGCTCTTACCTCCGGACGCTGATCCGGGAACACCATGACACGCTCGGAAATCTCGTGAAATAAGAAACACTTTCATCGCACAGGTCTGAAATTGTATAGTAACAATAATTATTATATAATAGTCTTTGTCGCAGTGCCGCTTTCCCTCCCGATGAGCAGGCCAATTTGAATGTATGCTGACAGAGGCAAACCTACTTCACCTCACCAGAATGAAAGGAGAGAAGAAATATCATGAAGAACGAGAAGAAACAGAATCGCAAACTTACGACGGCTTCAGGAAAGCCGTACGTGGAACACGAGAACACGATGAGCGTGGGCGTACGCGGTCCACTGCTCTTGCAGGATTACATTTACCACGAAAAAATGGCGCATTTCAACAGGGAACGCATCCCTGAGAGGATCGTCCATGCCAAGGGGAGTGGCGCGTTTGGGACCTTCACCGTCACGAACGACATTTCCAAATATACCCGCGCCAAGGTGTTTAACAAGATCGGCAAGCAGACGAAGGTGTTTGTGCGGTTCAGCACGGTGGGGGGCGAGAAGGGGAGTGCTGACACGGAGAGAGACCCCCGGGGATTTGCCGTGAAGTTCTATACCGAGGACGGCAACTGGGATCTGGTCGGCAACAATACCCCCGTGTTCTTCATCAAAGACCCAAAGAAATTCGACGATTTCATCCACACGCAAAAACGTGATCCTCGCACGAATTGCAAGAGCCCGACCATGATGTGGGACTACTGGAGTCTGAATCCGGAAAGCCTTCATCAGGTGCTCATCCTGATGAGTGACAGAGGTACTCCGTATGGCTATCGCCACATGAACGGGTACGGAAGTCATGCATTCTCCTTGATAAACGCAAAGATTGAGAAGGTGTGGGTGAAGTTCCATTTCAAGACACAGCAAGGCATCAAGAACTTCACCGGCCGCGAAGCCGAGGAAATGAAGGGGAAAGACCCTGATTTCGCACAACGGGATCTTGTGGAATCGATTGAGAAGAAGGACTTCCCCAAATGGACGCTGAAAATCCAGGTGATGACGGATGAACAGGCAAAGCAATTTTCCTTCAACCCATTCGATGTCACCAAAATCTGGGCGCACAAAGACTTTCCGCTGATCGATGTGGGCGTGATGGAGCTCAATGAAATACCGAAGAACTATTTCGCCGACGTGGAACAATCTGCATTCGCACCGGCCCATGTAGTCGATGGCATCAGTTATTCTCCTGACAAGATGCTGCAGGGTCGTCTGCTCTCTTATCCGGATGCACATCGTTATCGCCTGGGCGTGAACTATGAGCAGATACCCGTCAACAGGTGTCCGTATATGGTGGCAAACTACCAGCGTGACGGTTCTATGCGCGTGGATGGAAACAGCGGAAGCGACCCGAACTATTACCCCAACAGCTTTGACGACATCTACGCAGACGAGCATTACAAAGAGTCGCCGATGCAGTTGGACAGCACGGTTGCCGATTGGTACGACCGCAACGGCGCAAATGACAACGACCATTACACGCAGCCAGGTTGGTTGTTCAATAAGGCGATGAACGACTATGACAGGCACAACCTGACGTCCAATATCGTTGGTGCGATGAGCGGAATCACTGGCGCGAACAAGGATCTCATCGTGAACCGCCAACTCTGCCATTTCTTCCGGGCCGACGTGAAGCTCGGAACGGCAGTAGCGAAAGGGCTGGGTGTGAATGTGGAGGCTATCGTAAATGAATTGAAGCACGAGCCGGTCAAGATCTAGCCGATTTGCTGTTGGATCGTCTGAGGCCAAAGGACCTTCTTCGACGCAACATCCTTACAACAAAAACGCAAGAGGTAACTGAACTTGACAAATGACGCCTCCTTTCGTAACAACGTAATTCCGGGAATCATGCGCACTTCGTTCATAGCCTGCCTTTTATCGTTTCACTTTTTGAGCGCGTTCTCCCAGAGCCGTCCAGCTGATTCCGCCATTGTGGTTTTGCTTGGAACCGGTATGCCCCGTCCCGACCCGAAGGCGCAAGGTCCCGCAACAGCTGTGATAGTGGGGAGCAAAGTATTCCTGTTCGACGCCGGGCCGGGAGTCGAGCGGCAATTGAGCGCAGCGGGACTGCCGATCAACGGCGTTACAGCCGTGTTCATCACGCATTTGCACAGCGACCACACGCTCGGTTATCCCGACCTGATTTTCACGAGCTGGGTCATGGGCAGAAAGAAGCCGCTGGAGGCATACGGTCCGCACGGCCTTGCAAGCATGACTCAGCATTTGTATTCTGCGTTCGAGCAGGATATTCAAGTCCGCACGACGGGGCTGGAGCATCAAACGCCGTTGGGGTACCTTGCGAATGTTCATGAAATTCAAGAAGGCATCATTTATGAGAAGGACGGAGTTCGCGTAACTGCGGTCCCCGTGACGCATGGGAACTGGAGAGAATCTTTTGCCTATCGCATCGACACAAAGGACAGGTCTATCGTTGTTTCGGGTGATACAAAGCCGAATGAGAAACTTGTCGAAGCGTCCCGGGGTGTCGATGTTCTCATTCACGAAGTTTACCCGGAGGCCAGGCTTGCGCCGGAGAAGCGTCCCGGCGGCGAGGATTGGCC
>JANOGR010000135.1:0-4449 GCA_031406095.1 Ignavibacteriales bacterium | reverse complement strand
GTCATACGGTATCAGAGCGTTTGTCCTGAACTACCGCCTTGGACCGGTGTATGGATATCGGGAGATCACTGCAGATGCAGCGCGGGCGATGCGGATCGTGCGTGCGGGTGCCCATCGATGGAATCTCAATTCGAATAAAATCGGCATCATGGGATCCTCAGCGGGGGGGCATCTTGCATCAACGATGATGACGCATTTCGATAACGGGGACCCGGCATCTGATGACTCCGTCGAGCGTGTCAACTCACGTCCGGATTTCGGCATCCTCTGCTATCCGGTCATTTCGATGGGCGCGATCGGACACGCGATATCCAGAGAGCAATTTCTCGGTCTCAATCCAACGGAAGAGCTGGTAAGGCGCTACTCAAATGAGCTTCAGGTCACTGCTATGACACCAGCATGTTTTCTGTGGCATACGTTTGACGACAAAACTGTCAGCGTTGAGAATAGTCTCGAATTTGCAAAAGCACTGAAGAAGAATGGCGTCCCGTTTGATCTTCATATCTATGAGCAGGGGAGGCACGGTTTGGGGTTGGGGGATAAGCACCCATTCGCCAATCCACATGCGTGGACGAGAGCCCTGATCGCGTGGCTCAAGGCGCATGGGTTGATCAGTTGAGGTTTTTTCGGAAGCCCCGCCGCTACAGGAATAGTCGACTGTCCATCGCTCGAACGTCCGCAACTACAGGCCGAAACTCCATTTGAGAGAGAATATCCCGTTCAACCTCGATGCCGGGAGCTACTTCAACGAGATGGAGAGTTCCGTCCGTCAGCTTGAAAACTGCCCGCTCGGTGACAAAAAGAACCGGCTGGTTCCGACGTTGAGCGTAAGCGCCGCTGAACGAGACTTGCTGGATCGTCTGAATAAATTTCTTCTTCGTTCCTTCCCGAAGAATTCGAAGCTTTCCACCTTCGATCTTTACCTCAAGTCCCTGAGCCGTGAATGTCCCGCAGAAAACGATCTTCTTCGCGTTCTGTGAAATGTTGACAAACCCGCCCACGCCTGCGATACGGTTCTCGAAGGCGCTCACGTTGACATCCCCCTGTTGATTCACCTGCGCAAACCCGAGACAAGCGACATCAATCCCGCCTCCATCGTAGAAATCGAACTGAGAGGGTTGGTCGATGATCGCCTCCGGGTTGAGACTTGCGCCGAAATTCAGGCCGCTTGCGGGAATCCCGCCGATGGGACCGGCTTCGACCGTCAGTGTAAAGTTGCGTTCCAGTCCTTCTTCTGCCGCGGCGAGAGCAACTCCTTCCGGCATCCCGATGCCGAGATTCACAACAGCGCCGTCCCATATTTCTCGCAACGCCCGGCGGGCAATCACCTTTCGTTCATCCAACGGCATCAATTCGGATTTTTTCCCCTCGACAAACTGTTCGCCGCTATACGCCGGGTTATAATCGCACGCAAAGGTCTGCTGATGAAATTCCGGCGGTGACTCCACAACAACATCGACGAGTATGCCGGGGATTTTGACATCCTTTGGGTGAAACCTCTTCTCGGGCAGAGTCTTGCCAACTTGAGCGATGACAATCCCGCCGCAGTTTCTTGCCGCCTGGGCAATGGCAAGCATCTCACCAAACAACGCCTCCCGTTCCATCGATATATTCCCGTTGGCATCCGAGTACGTCCCGCGGATCAAACCAATATTGACGGGGAATCTTTTATAAAGCAGCCACTCCTTTCCGTCGATGACGAGAACACTCACCAGATCTTCCGTTGAGACCTCGTTGAGTTTGCCTCCCCGGTTGCGGGGGTCGATGAATGTTCCAAGGCCCACGTGAGTGAGTGTTCCGGGTTTTCCCGCGGCGATATCGCGGAACAAATGACTGATCACCCCTTGCGGAAAATTATAGGCTTCAATCTTGTTCTCGACGGCGAGCCTTCCCATTTTCGGAACGAGATTCCAATGCCCTCCGATGACTCGCCTGGTCAGCCCTTCGTGTGCAAGGTGGTTGATGCCTTTGTCTTTACCATCTCCCTGGCCTGCTGCATACACCACGGTGAGGTTGCGCGGTGTCCCCGTCTTGAGGAATCGATGCTCCAGTGCCCTCGTCAGATACTCGGGATGTCCGCTGCCGACGAAACCGCCTGAAGCAACGGTATCGCCGTCTCTGATAAGCGCGACAGCATCCTCCACGGATTTCGATTTCTTGATCATACGATGGTCAGAAGGTCCGCGAAACCGCTGGAGCATTCATCAGCTGAAACATCATCTGCAGGGCCCCGGCGATACGGCAAGCGCGATCTGACGAGTCTCCGCCGTATCGACAGCGGTGTAGAAATGATAATGCCTGCGTTGGGTCTGAACGATAAAAGGCTTGCCCGCATGGAGGGCATCATACGATGTCGGCCCGCCCACCGTGAGCACGGGATTTTTTTCGTACAGCCGCCATTTCAACGGGAATTCCTCTTCAGTCGTCCACGCGATTCCATCGCTTGAGTTCTTCCTGTCCCAGCTGTAATAGGACATGTACCACTTGTTGTTCATCTTGTAGAGGCTCGGATCACCGGCTCTCCCACTGGCATCCCAGGAACCGGCATTCCCGCTTCCCACAATCAGCGGAGAATTCTCGTCGTCGACGACCCAATGATACAAGTCCGTCGACGTTGCGTATCCGATAAACTCCTCATTCATGCCATGAGCGACACCGGACGCGTTAAAGAACAGGTAATATATGCCTCTCACTTTCACGACGTTCGGATGCCAAATGGCTTCCTTTCTCCAACCAGTCCCTTCAGGGCGAATAACCTCTTCGTACCGTTTCCAGTGTACCAGATCTGTCGAAGTCGCCAAATTCAGCGTTTTCTCTCCCCGCTCGTATCCCTTCGCCGTCAACCCAATGTAAAAGAGGTAATACGTGCCTCCCTCGAACCAAACATGCGGACCCGTCGCACCTGCGGCATCAGGCCTTCCTTCCACTCCCCCGGGCCCGAAAATGGGACTGCGCATATCTTTCTTCCAGTCAAGAAGATCTTCACTCCACGCCAAGCCGACCTGTGGATTCGAAACTGACTTGTAACCTCTCCGTGTTGTGTCGATATGCTTATATCCGGCGTAGACCATTCCCCACTTCTTGCTCGTCGAATCGAACCAAATGGAAGGCGATTCCACCATGCCGTCGTCCCAAGCCCCCCACATTCCCAATTTCACTACTATGCCGCATTTGACAAGCTGACTTCCCGGCACAGGTTTATCCTGATTCAGCTGCGGATCTCGGGGGAACTGTACTCCGAGGGTTAAAAGCAGAAGTCCCGCAACACCCACTATCATGTTCGTCGTCATGGTTTCAGGGAATACTACGCATACGTCGGTGAGAAAATCTTCAAAGCGGCAGAATTGACCAACACAGACTCGTCGAAAAAGGCGCCATCATTGCGAACGGGGCTGCAGGTTACAAGGACTCCCCCGACATCACATTAGGCAACCTTGTCCTGATAAAGAATCTCATAAATAGGCACGGGCCGGGCAATACCCTTTACCGCGATTGCCTCAAGTGACTTGACCCTGATTTCTTTGCTCTTCGCCAGCCTCCATGAGGATTCCGAAACAAGGATTTGACCGGGCTGAGCGATCGAACAGAGCCGGGCTCCCAAATTCATGTTGTTTCCGAGCACCGTGTGGTCCATCCGCTCGTCGCTTCCGACATTGCCCACGATCGCCATCCCCGAGTTAATGCCGATTCCAATCTGTATGTCCTCCGCGTTTTCTTTGTTCAGCCGGGGAATCGCCCTCTGGATTTCCATTGCGGCGAGCAATGCATTATCAACCATGTCCGGACCCTCAAAGATCGCCACAACCTCGTCCCCCACGTACTTATCGATATTCCCGTGATGCTTGACGATCAATTTGGCCTGAGTGCTCAGATATTTGTTCAACAGATCGATGACCACTTCCGGCTGCACACGTTCGGAAAAGGCAGTGAATCCCCTGATGTCCGAGAAAAACACGGTAACGTTGCGCCGCTCGCCCCCGAGCTTCAGTTTTCCCCCTTCCCGGATCATTTCCACCGTCGAGGTTGAAACGAACTTCGACATCAGAAATCGCTCCTTCAGGCCCTTCACCATCTCGTTGAAGGACTGCGCAAGCTTGCCGATTTCATCGCGGGATTTAAGTGATATCTGAACGTCATAATCTCCGCCACGGATCTTCTCTGTCGCTTCAACAAGACGTTGCACCGGCGCGGTAATTCCTTTCGCGAGGAAATAACCGCCGGCCAGGGCAAGAATGACCGCAAAGAGGCCTACTCCGACGATGACTCGCTCGATCACCTGCAGCGATGCCAGGGCGCGGTCCATCGAAGTAGCCATCACATAAATGGCGTCTCCAGACCTCGATACTTTGGCAAACGCACAAAGGAATCTTTCATCCTCCAGTTTCACCTCTTTTTGCACGCTCTCTTTCCGCTGGAGTTGTTCGTTGATGCTGTCCCGGTCTACCAGGT
>JANOGR010000124.1:0-4770 GCA_031406095.1 Ignavibacteriales bacterium | reverse complement strand
CTCACCCCTTCGACATCGCCTCATTCACTCGCGCCGGCGTGATCGGCATTTGAAACACTCTTGCTCCCACAGCATCGTAGACGGCGTTTGCGATGGCGCCGCCCACCGTGATGATCGCGGGCTCGCCTCCTCCCTGCGGGTCGGCGTTCCTGTCCTCAACGAATACCGTCTCGATCTTCGGAACCCAGGAAAACCTCGGGATATCGTACGTATTGAAGTTGACGTCGAGAATTTCGCCGTTCTTGAAGCGGATGTCTTCTTTCAGTGCGTAGCCGAGCCCCATGGTGAGGCATCCCTCTATTTGTATTCTCGCGCCTTCGGGATTGATGACGAGCCCCATATCCTGCGCACAAACCATTCGTTTCACTTTGACCTCCCCGCTGGCCTTATCGACACCGACCTCAACGATTGTTGCAACATACGCCCCCGCGTCCATTCCGCACGCGATTCCCCAGCCCCTCCCGCTCGGACCCTTGGCCGGCTTCCATCCGAACTTCTCGCCCGCCGCCTTCAAAACTCCGCGCATTTTCTCTTCTTTCAAATGGTTCAGGCGAAATTCGAGCGGGTCGAGACCGGCTTTTGCCGCCATGATGTCGATTTGAGACTCACGCGCAAAAGTGTTCGTGTTGTTGCCGGGAGCTCGCCAAGGACCTGTTCCAAACGGATGAACGCTGCCTCCCCACCCGCCACCGAAAGCACTGGTGCTGTGATTCGGAATACTGTAGAAGTGCGCAGCGCCCCGCTCCCCGGCAAAATACACGCGATAGTCCCAGAAGTTGACAGCGCCGTTACTCGCAATGCCAGAGCGAATTTTCACAACCGCAGCAGGTCGAAATGAGTCGTTGAAAAATTCTTCCTTGCGATTCCAGGCCACTTGAACGGGTTTTCCGGAAAGCTTTGCCACACGCACAGCTTCCACGGCAGCCCGATTTCGTTTTCCGCCAAAACCGCCGCCAACATAGGGAACGATGATTCTGACATTCTCAGGCGAAATGCCCAGCTCTTTGGCCACATCTTCTTTTGCGGGAAATGGTGTTTGAGTCGAAGCCCAAACTGTGACTTTCCCGCCTTCGATCTTCGCAATCGCTGCATGCGGCTCAATAGGCGAGTGGGCTTTGTAACCGTCAAAATATGTATGGTCAAAAACTGAAGCGGAGCCCTGCTCCCCGGACTGAAGATTGCCCTCCTTTGCGGCAACTCTTGGTTCTCCTCCAGAATTCAAGAGATGATCGAAGATGTTCTTGTCGTCAAGAGTGGACTTTGAAGGCTCGAACTTTGCTTTGATTTTTGAAAGTGCCATCTCTGCGACATCGGGATACTTGTGAAGGACCGCGATGAAATCGCCGTCTCGCACGATCTGCACCCCGTCCACCTTGTTCGCTTCAGTCAAGTCGACATCGAGCAACTTTGCACCGTGCGCGGGAGGGCGGAGAATCTTTGCGTACATCATGCCGGGAATCTTCAAGTCAGCAGTGTACTTTGCTGCGCCGGTCACCTTTTCCTTCCCATCCCGCCGGTTTACTGATTTGCCAATGATTTTGAACTCTGAGGGTTTTTTCAGAGGCACCTTCCCTGTCACTTTGCGCTCGACCCTCTTTCCTTTGGTGAGCTGGGCGTATGAAACCTTGTTGTTCTTGTTCGATCGTTCGAACACTACACCGTTCTCAACACTCAATTGTTCGGCTGAGGTTTTCAGATGTTCGCCGGCCATCTGGAGTAGAACGTGTCTGGCTTCAGCTCCCGCCGTCCGGAGTGGCGGACCGAAAAAGCGCGTCGTGCGTGAGCCGAATGTCCCCATGTCCCATGGGCAGATATCCGTGTCACCCATGACGATGTCGACCGACTCAAGAGCAACATCCAGTTCCTCGGCTATCATCTGGCAAAGTGAAGTATTGATTCCCTGTCCCATTTCGATTTTGCCCGTGTAAAGCAACACCCTGCCGTCATCACCGATCTTCAGAAAGGCGTTGAAATCCGTCGGAAGTGCCCCGCCACCGCGCTGCTGGGCAAGGGCGGAAAAATCGCCGATCGTGAAGAGCACGAAAAGTCCGCTTCCGAGTTTGAGAAACTCCCGACGGTCGATTTGGCCCGGATCGGAATCGGAAAACATGAGTTCCAGATCTCGGTCTTCGTTCATGTTAGATCCCTCCTTCCATTTCCTTGGCCGCTGTCTGCACAGCCTCAAGAATCCTCACATGTGCGCCGCATCGGCAGAGGTTGTTTTCCATTCCATCCACGATTTCTGATGAACTCACTTTCGGATTTTTGTTTAACATTGCGCAGGCGTTCATGATCATACCCGATGTACAGTAGCCGCACTGGAACGCATCATGTTCCATGAAAGCTCTTTGAATTGCATGGAGCTTTCCGTTTTTGGCCAATCCTTCAATCGTCACAACACTCTTTCCCTGCACGTCTTTGAACGGAGTCTGGCAAGACCGAACGGCTTCATTCTCTAGAAGGACTGTGCAGGAGCCGCAGTAGCCTTCGCCGCATCCATATTTTGTCCCTGTCAACCCCTGGTCTGTACGCAGGACCCACAAGAGCATGCGGTCGCCGTCGACGCTGAGCGCCGTAGGTTTGCCGTTGAGTTTGAATTGGAATCGTTTGACCATGGAAGGCTCCTTTCATGGATGAAAGGTGAAAGAGGATTGGTGTTTGAAACGTAATAAAATGTTGGGGAAATACAAAATCCAGATCGCGAGATCAGTTCGATCTTTGCAGGGGCGACTCGGCGAGCCGCCCCTAAACAATTTCGCAGCTCGTTATTTAGATAATCCGCCGATGAGGCCTGAGCAACTGGGACAACTTCCTATAGTCGATTTTCCCTTTGTTCGTTTTCAGGTGTTGCACGATAACGAGCGACCTTTCAATCCGCTTATCCGTGCTTTTGCCCTGACCAACAATGTAGAGCAAAGTCCGCTGTTTGCCACGCGTAAGCGAGTGGAAAACCCTGCTGCCCTCTTTATCCTGCAGAAACAGTTCCCACAGCTCCTCCGGCAGCGGCAGGCCGTATTCGCTGGAGTCTTTTTTCAGCGTTACATCGACCTCCGATCCGAAATCAAGCCGGAGTTTTTTTCGAAGTCCCGTGTTTACGGAAATAACCGGCAAACGTGTGCGATAGTGCAGGATGGCGCATTGGTATTCCTCTTCACCGTTCAGCGTACAAATTACCCGGCGTGACTTCTTGTCGATAAGTTTTTTCTCGACTTCAACCGGGACGCGAAGATGCGCACCCCAGAGTTTATTGTTCGAGCGCTCCAAAATCGAGGTAAAGCGAAATTCTTGATGGGATGAAATTTTTGCTTTCACTTCATTCTAAGACTATGAACTGAGATTAAACCCGCTCTGGATTCCCGCTAAAAACGTGCCTGCCCGCCGTTGCGCTAGCAACCGCAGAGGCAGGCTCGCCTAAGTCCTTCGGACGTCGGCTTGCCCCGAATTCTTCGGGGCGAGCAGGCGGACGGGAATGACAAGCAAAAGGAGAAATTGTCATGCCCGCGGATTTTCAGCGGGCATCCAGAAATTGTTTCTTATCGGCTTTGGCAAAGGCAGAATCTCACCATCTTTGTCCATCAAGTCATTCCACTCAGGATTGTGCTTTTCATTCAATTCAAGTTTTCATTTCCGAAGCCACTTTTTGATCTGTTTCTCACGTGCGATTGCTTTATCGACGTCTTCATGCAACTCATAATAGACCAGCCTGTGAACACCGTACCTCTTTGTGAAGCCCTCATATTCTCCATGCTTGTGTTAACCGACTCTCACCTCAATTTCGCTTGAAATCCCCGTGTAGAGTGTTCCGTTTCTCTTACTTGCCATTATATAAACATAATATGTTTTTTGCTCAAACATGTAACGTATGCAGATGCATCACTCCTGGTGACTTAAACAAGGGCTAAGCTCAAACCAGTTCTGGATTCCCGCTTAAGACATGCGGGAATGACAAACAAAAAAAGAATCTAAGTCCCTTTGATTGCCAAACGGGCGCCGAGAACGGTGAGTGTTGCAACGAGCGCAAGACCGAGAAACCCAAGCACTTTGTCGATGATTCCAACTCCGGTCCATTGCAAATAATGAATGCTGTAGAGCATGTCTACGCGGTCTGTGTCTTTGCCTCGCTGCTGAAAGCTCACCCGGTTCCAATCGAGCGTCACTTCGACACCGGTGTCGGTCCATGCAGAGTCTCCCGAGATGCGCGAGATTTGTCCGTACCGCTCGGCGTTGGCTGAAAATGCGTCCATGAGCAGTTGACGCAACTCTTCGTTCGACGGTTTCTCTCTCGGCAGCATAGTATGCGGATTCAGGTGCAGCCAACCCTTATCCGTTTTTGCGATCAGATGGTCTCCGAGAATTGTCCTGAAGCACCGGAATTCATTCCAGCCGGGCAGCGGGCTGATAGAAACGCTCGTTTGCAGAGGATAGGTTTTGGGAGTCAGAAACTCGTAGGCGCCGGCATATCCCGGTTTAATAAAGAAGACAAAACCTGTGACAACCCAGCCTGCAAGGGGAAGCATCAGGGTGATTCCGATAATTCTGTGAAACTTTCGAATTCCTTTGGGCATGTTATGACATCGGGAAATTAAATAAATGAGCGGATGGAAGATCCTTCGGGGAGCGACTGGTTATGCGGCGCCGTAAATTTAGTTGTGGCAAGACCTTATGTTTTGGTGGAAGAGCTATTTTTATTTTTGCGCATGAGTACGACCGAGTAGACCAACATTCCGATAGCAGCAAGCATCATCACTATTTGTAGAGGGCCCTCATTCG
>JANOGR010000121.1:0-2602 GCA_031406095.1 Ignavibacteriales bacterium | reverse complement strand
ACATCACGCAGGCAACGCTCTCCCGGGACCTGAAAGACCTTGGAGTCGCCCGTGTGAATACACCTCTGGGCCCGAAGTATGTTTTGCATGTGGAAAGCGAGGAGCGGAGGCTGCAGTCATTTATGGGCCTGGAAATCGAACAGATTGACGCAAACGAGTCCCTTGTTGTCGTGAAAACTCTTCCTGGACGTGCACAAGGCGTTGCGGAGATCATTGATAGTCTGCACAGTCCCGCGATTCTCGGCACCATCGCCGGAGACAACACGATTCTCGTAACGCCGACGTCCACAAAAAAGATCAAAGACGTCATGAAATTCCTTCAGGGTTTGATGATGAAGAAACAAGTCGCGTAGCATAAACCGCTTAAAGAGGAGAATCCCATTGAAGAAACAAAAAATCGCCGTCGCGTATTCGGGCGGCCTCGACACATCCGTTATTGTGAAATGGTTGCAGGAAAAATATCATGCCGACATCATCACCGTTACGGGAAACCTCGGCCAGAAAAAAGAATTGACAGGCCTTGCCGACAAAGCCTACAAATCCGGCGCGAAACGAGTTTATATTCAGGACCTGCGAAAGGAGTTTATCGAAGAATACTGTTGGCCCAGTTTAAAAGCGGGAGCGCTCTACGAACACTCGTATCCGATGGGGACGGCCATCGGCCGCCCGCTGCTTGCGAAAGCGCTCGTGGACGTGGCCAGACGTGAGCGTTGCACTGCTGTCGCGCACGGCTGCACGGGAAAAGGCAATGATCAGGTGCGTTTCGAGGTCTCTGTCGCTGCTCTTGCACCCGACCTGAAGGTTCTCGCTCCGCTGCGTGAATGGGAATTCAAATCGCGTGAAGACGAAATCGAGTATTGCGAACAACACGGGATTCCCGTCACGGCGACGAAACAAAGCCCCTACTCCATCGATGAGAACATCTGGGGAACGAGCATCGAGTGCGGGATTCTGGAAAATCCAATGATCGAACCTCCGGAAGATGCGTATCAGCACACCGTGTCACCTCAGAAAGCGCCCGACAAGCCTGTGTACGTGACGATCGAATTCAGCGGTGGAATACCCATTGGACTCAACGGAAAGAAGATGACGGGGGTTGAACTACTTGACAGGTTGAACGAACTTGCCGGCGCAAACGGAGTGGGGCGGCTCGACCTCGTGGAGAACAGACTTGTCGGGATCAAATCCCGCGAAGTGTACGAAGCACCCGCGGCCACCGTGCTCCATTTTGCACACCGTGAACTTGAACGTCTTACACTGGACAAAGACGTTTCGCATTACAAAGCAAAACTCTCCCACGATTACGCCGATTTGATTTACAACGGGTTATGGTTCACCCCATTGCGGAAATCGCTCGACGCCTTTGTCAACGAAACTCAGAAAACGGTCAACGGGATGGTGAAAGTCAAGCTTTACAAGGGAACGGTGGAAGTTGCGGGCCGCTCATCTCCCAACTCTTTGTATGACACAAAACTCGCGACCTATACTGAAGAAGACCAGTTCGACCACAAAGCGAGCGTGGGTTTTATTAAGATTTATGGATTACCCGTGAAAACATTCTATCAGATAAACAAAAACGGCTTTGCGAAGAAGAAACGCCTTTCAAGCAAACGAGTGAGCTAAACTTATGGCTCGCTGGTCAAAGCACCGCGCCCAATTCACTCTTATTTCGCGGTAGTTGATCCTTCGGCCTCAATTTTTCTCCGCAAGAAAACCTCTGTAACCTTCCTATTATCAACCGCTTACAGCAACACCGCTGTAAAGTACGTACAGCAAAATACAGTAATTTACCGCGTTGACAATAAATGGAGAATTTGTTATGGTTTCCCCGGCGGTTTCCCATTCCAAACCACCACCGCTTCAAGGGAGGCAGAATGCGTTACAAAGTGTCGAGTGTTATTCTGCTGTTGATGTTTTTGGTGAGTTACAGTCTGGCTCAGGTAATCATCAAAGAGAAGATCTCGATACGCCCGAAGGGGGAATTCTCTGTTTCCAGCAGTTCAAGTTCAGAGAATCTTCCATACTTCGAAGGAAGCATCGTTCCCAACAGCAGAATCCAGCGCATATCGGTGCGACGTCCATGCACGATTGTGGGGACTGGAACGCTCACAAGCGGCGGTCCTTTCAATGTGAGTATCTTGATTATTTTGGGAACCTATCCGAATGAGGCGGACCTTACGAACGCGACGGGTTCCATACAAGGATTTTGTGGGGCGAGCGTTCCGATTGAGTTGTGGACGTGGACATCGGCTGCAATCGTCATAACCAATGTTGAGGGGAGCATATCGGGCAACCAGGCATCCTATAATTTTACCGGGTATCAGAGCTTCCCGCACCCGATCAACGTCCCGTTCACGGCACGCGTCACTCTGCAAGCCATTCCCAATGGCAGCGATCCCAGTACGATTGCGATGTATGCAAGTCCGACAAGTTTAGAGGCAGACGGAATTAATGAGCTTACTTCAGACATTGGCGCAACGCTATCTGATAATGCCGGAGGGCGGGTGCAGTATTGCGGCACGGCCTCGATGGTCTTCAGCATAGAGAATCCCATAGAGGGTGTGACGCTCAGGGGAACTGGAAGCGATGGTTTGCCTCGTGA
>JANOGR010000102.1:0-7915 GCA_031406095.1 Ignavibacteriales bacterium | reverse complement strand
CCACCCAGGAAACAAAGGCCTCTTTTCTCACGACAATGTCCCCATTCGCCCGTCGGACCGCCGTCGCAACCGAACCCGGCGCACGCATCATCACGCCCTCGATGACCGCCTGACCCCCGATCTGCATCGGTTTGTTCTGGTCGTAATTCGGGTTCGTTGGGACCCAGCTCGACTTTCTTGCCTGTTCGCTCACGAGAGTCATTTTTTCATCCATCGTTTCTTCAATATACGAAACATTGATGCGGAGAGCAAAAACCCCTCACATCTTCCGGACAAGAACCGTACGGAGTTGTTGCATTTCTTTCCTGCTCATGATGCCGATGAAGAGAAGCGCGATTACGAAAGCAGCGACCAGGAGAACCTTCAAGAAAATCCCCGATAAACTCCATGCCTCTAAAGACAGTAACGCCGAGAGACTGTACAACGCCAGGGCTGCCACGGCGACTCGTATGATTTTGCTCCATTCACACTCGATCTTATAAAACTTCTGCGAAACAAAAAACATCCCAACCGCCATTGCGACGTATGACCACAGGGTTGCCTGTGCTGCGCCCATCAAACCCAGGGAAGGAATGAGTGCATAGTTGAGACCAACTTTGAGGGCGGCGCCAAAGCCCGAATTCAAAGGAATGTACTTGGTCTTTTTTTCGAGATAGACTCCGGGCACAAAAATCGTGTAGATGCCGGTAAACACGTATGCGAGGAGCGTCCACGGAACAATGGACAAACCCGGCCAGTAATCCGGATGAATGAAGTATCGTCCCGCCACCCGAAGTCTTACGATGTCTTCGACAAACAGGGAACCCATAAGAAAAACGCTCATGAGTAAAACGAAAAGATATGTCAAGATTTTCGAGAACATTTGTTTGGCATCGTCATCCCTGGCATGATTCAGGAAAAAAGGCCTCCATGCATAGTCGAACATTCCGACGACGAGCATCATAAGAATTCCGAGCCTGTAATTTGCCTGATAAATGCCGAGTGTTGCGTCATCGGTCAAGGCTTTAAGAATGGGCCGGTCGACAACCTGCAGCGCAATTCCCGCCAGCCCGGCCGGAATGAGCGGAAGACCAAAGCGCAGAATCTCTTTATACAATTTTGCAAACCATCGGAGGGTCAGGCTTGATCGCGCAATCCATACGGTGACAAGGCACGTTGAAGCGGACGCAATCAGATTAGCCAAAAACACGCCTTCGACTTTCATCCGAAAAGAGACAAGAAAAACAATGTTCAAGATGAGGGTTAAAACAATGTTCGTGAGTTTCAACGACGCGAACATTTTCGCCCGGTGTGCCATGCGGAAGGAAGCGAACGGGACAAGGGCAATCGCGTCGAAACAGAGAATCCACGCTGCGTACTCGACAATTTGTGTTTGATCGGGCGGAATATCGATGAACGACGCGACAGAGGGAGCGCAGAAGTGAATCAGCGAGGAAAAAACCACCGACGTTCCGACGAGCGAAAAAAACGGAACGCTGAAATTCTGTTGTTTGTCCCCGATCTCAAGCGATGAGACGAAGCGCATGTATGCCTGTTCCATCCCGTATCCGTATACCACCACGACAAAAGCAATATATGCGTACACGTTCGCGATGACCCCGAACTCGGCTGGAATCAACAGGTTTGTGTAGAATGGGACGAGAAGAAAGTTGAGAAGCCTGCCTAAAACGGTGCTGAGGCCGTACACGGCCGTTTCTTTCCCCAGCTTGAGGATTTTTTCAATCATGATTCAGAGAGAACAAATGGCAGGATGACCGGAAACTGCGGGTCAGGAAGTTACGTCAGCGCCGTCGACAAGCATGATGGGAATATCGTCCTTCACCTCATACACTTTGCCGCAACTCTTGCAGGTCAGCGTATTTTCGGCCTGTTTGTAGTCAAGGTCTCCTTTGCATTTCGGACAGCAGAGGATTTCAAGCAGTGCTTTTTTCAACATACGCTTCCTTGGATTTTTGGACGGCCTCTTCCAGGGCATGGATAAACATGGAAGGTGCTCTGGTCGGCTTGCCGGTACTCGAGTTGATGAAACTGTGGACGGTGTATCCTTCCACCAGGGGTTCTGCCTCGCCCTCGCGGGTAATCTTGTACTCAATTCGCACCCGGGCGACGGGCATTTCGGGGACGACGGTTTCCACATTGAGCAAATCGTCATACCGCGCCGACTGGCGGTACTTTGCGTAGGCCTCTATCACCGGTAAGTAGACTCCATGGCTTTCAATCTCCGTATAGGGAAGCCCGATCGACCTCATGAAATCGGACCGGCCCTGTTCAAAGTATTCAAAGTACTTCCCATAGTAAACGAACTTCATCTGATCCGTGTCCGCGTATCGTACTCGAATTTGAGAAACATGCTTAATCATCCACTGCTCCAACAATCCATTAGGCCATCTCTTTGCTTTATTTATTCATTCCGCAATCCTCAATTCGCACTCCGCAATTGCTATCCTTCCTTCCAGGATCCCATAGCCGCAAATTTTGCGATCCGTTTTTCAACAAGAAGCGCCGGTTTCATTTTTTTCAAGACCCTCAGCTCTTCGATGAGTATCTTTTTCAGCGTGATTGCTGATTCCTGATGATTGCGATGCGCCCCGCCAAGCGGCTCTGGAACCACCCGGTCAACGATGCCCTGTTCCATGAGGTCGGGGGCCGTTAACTTCAGGGCTTCGGCAGCCTGTTCCTTGTAATCCCAGCTCCGCCACAGGATGCTCGAACAAGACTCAGGAGCGATGACAGAATACCATGCGTTCTCGAACATCAGGATCCGGTCTCCAATCCCAATTCCCAACGCACCTCCCGAAGCACCTTCTCCGATAATAACAACGATGATAGGAACGGGCAAATGGGACATTTCAAAAAGGTTGCGGGCGATCGCCTCCGCCTGCCCTCGCTCCTCGGCCTCAAGTCCCGGATATGCGCCCGGCGTATCGAGCAGCGTAATAATCGGCTTCTTGAACTTGACGGCAAGCTGGAACATCCTGAGTGCTTTCCGGTATCCTTCAGGATTCGGCATTCCAAAATTTCTGTAAAGATTCGACTTGGTGTCACGGCCCTTCTGGTGGCCCACAATCAGGACCGTTTCCTTCCCCAGAGTCCCGAACCCGCCGACAATCGCCTTGTCGTCTCCATGGCGGCGGTCTCCACGAAGCTCCACGAAATCGGTAATCATCATCTGAATGTAATCGAGCGTATACGGCCTCTCCGGATGACGGGCCAGCTGGACGCGTTGCCATCTTGTGAGATTTGTATACACGCTGCGCCTCAACTGATCGACCTTTTTTTCCAGTGTTTGGATTTCCTCTGCAATATCGAGGTTCTCCGAATACTTGCGCATTTCCTCGATTTTCTGCTCAAGTTCGACAACGGGTTTTTCAAAGTCCAGAATTACTTTTGCCATGGATTGCGTTGCCGTTAGTTTTTCCTGCGCTGGAGCATAGTCTTGATCAGAATTTCCATATCAAGCAAAACGGACTGGTTCCGCGCATAATAAAGATTGTATTGATCGACTTCTTCAGGGGACATCGGGCGCTCTCCTTGCAGCTGAACCAGGCCGGTGATTCCGGGTTTACCAAGGTTTACCGGATCCGTATGACCATTCCTCAATGCCATGAGATCCTTGGGTGGACCGACAAAGCTCATGTTCCCGCGCAAGACAGCCGGAAGAGAACGCATGGGCGGCGACGGCTGTTCGTTTGTGAGCGCTGATTTCAGACGTATAATAGGATAAACGAAGGTGAAGAGCAACGCAGAAATCCCGAGGTCGAAGAGCCGTTTCGTGATTCTATGAAGAGGCTTTTCCAAATTGTACGATAATTGAACAAGAGGAAGGTCGTCCAGAGTGTCCACACTCGCCTTTCCGATCATCACTTCAAGAGTATTCGGAACAAGATGGAAATTCACTGACTGTCGACGAATGCGGGAGATCACGGACAGGATACTCATATAGGACAGATCATTGGTGGAGAAAATAACGTCACTCGCCCGATGCTCTCGGATCACCTTGCCAACATTCTCGATGCTGCCAAGAATCGGCACGGACTCAATCTTTTCTCCCACACGCCGACGGGTCCTGTCGACAAATCCGATGACGTGATAACCCTCGCCCACTTTCGCCCTGAGTTTTTTGCAAAGCTCGATCGCTGCGGCATCCGTGCCCACAATGAGAGTGCGTTTGCTGAGCAACCCCTTGCGTTCGGTGGTCTTCACTCGGCCGAAAAGCTTCAACATGGTTCTCCAGCCCGGGATCAGGAATACACTCAAGATGCCGGAAATACCCATGATCATTCTGCTGAAAGCATACTCCTTGAACAACGCTGTCAGCGATGCAATCACTACGTAGCTCGCGATCACGGCGACACCCGAGCGGGAAATGGACATCGGTCGGTTTGTATAAACACCGGCGATATACAAGCTGGCCACGACAATAGTAGCCGGAACCACGTACACGATCGGATAGGCATACGCAGGATACATAAACACTTCTCCACGGCGGATGTACTCCGCAATGACAAGGCTGATATCGACCAGGAGAAAGTCGACGATGGCCAGACGTACTGGTCGCAAAAGAGATCTCGCGAGTGCCCCCAGGAGCGTCAACATGATACCGGCACGCAAGACGATTCTGAGGAAAGACGACCTGCCAAAATGTTTCTTGACAAACCGGTGCATGGCATCGTAAAACGTCTGGATTTCATCAAGACTACTGCGTCTCGTGCTTTCGCCTTTATAATGAATGATCTGCGTGAGGGGCGCGTAGAAAATTTTCCATCCGGATTGCTGGATGCGGTAGCACCAGTCAAGATCCTCGCCGTACATGAAGAACTCCTCGTCAAGGCCGCCAACTTTCTCGAAGACCTCTTTCCGGAGCATCATAAAGGAGCCGCTCACCGCATCGACTTCGTATGTTTCTTCAGGACTAAGGTACGTCAGATTGTATTTGCCAAACCAACTCGAACGGGGAAACAATTTGCTCAACCCGAAAATTTTTGTGAATGCGACCCACGGCGTCGGGAAGCTCCGTCTGCAGGCGAGCTGGAATGTCCCGTCGGGGTTAAGAATTTTGCAACCTGCCAGCCCCGCCTCGGGCGTGTTCTTAAAAAACTCGAGCATCGCACGAAGGGTATCCTCCTGGACGACCGTGTCAGGATTAATGAGCAGCAGAAAAGCTCCCCGCGCTCGCTTCAGCGCCAAATTGTTCGCCCGTGCAAAGCCGAGATTCTGCTTGCTGGCTATGAGCGTCACGTTGGGGAACCGCTTGCGGAGCATTTCTGTGCTGCCGTCGTCGGAAGCGTTATCCACAACGATGATTTCTGATCGAATGCCTCGAGTGGCTTTCTGGAGGGAGATGAGCGCGTGATGGAGAAAATCACGCACATTGTAGTTCACAATGATAATGGAAAGCTGAAGGGAACGGGGTTTACTTGCCATTGAACAGACTCTTGAATTTGAGCGTCCACACGATCCACGCAGCCTCGTAAACGATATTCTTGGACATTTTGGACACGCCCACGCGCCGGTCGACAAAAACGATCGGAACCTCGCAAACCCGGAATCCTTTTTTCCATGCGAGGAAATTCGTTTCTATCTGAAACGAATAGCCCTCGGATTTGATCGAATCCAGGTCGATGTTTTCCAGTACGCGGCGCCTGTAGCATTTAAAGCCGCTCGTCGCATCCCGGACGGGCATACCGGTTATGATCCGTGTATAGACATTTGCTCCATAACTCAGAAGTAGCCGCCTCATCGGCCAATTGACGACATTGACTCCCGAAACGTACCTTGACCCGATGACAAGGTCGCACTCATCAGCCTTCTTGCGCAGATCCTTCAGCGCCTTGGGATTGTGCGAGAAATCGGCATCCATTTCGAACACGAATTCGAAATCGCGCTTGAGTGCATATTTGAACCCGGTGACATATGCTGTTCCCAAACCCTGCTTGCCCGGGCGTTCAATGAGGTGAATTCGCTTACTCTTTTTTTGAAGCTTCTTCACGATCCCGGCTGTCCCGTCCGGTGAGTGATCGTCCACAATGAGAACATGAAAAGTTTTATCCTGATCAAGGATTGCAGGCACTAACCTGGGCAGGTTCTCTGCTTCGTTGTACGTTGGAATGACAATGAGAGAAAGTTGTGGTTTCGTTTTTGGGCTCATGAATGAATCGCTTCCAATACCGATTGTGCAATGTAGGATTGTTGTTCATCGTTCAGTTCGGTGTGCATCGGCAACGAAAGCACCTCCTCCGATGCCTGTTCTGTTTGAGGAAATGTGCCTTTCGGGGCTCCAGCATGTTTGAAGGCCTCCTGCAGATGAAGCGGAATCGGATAGTAGACGGCGTGCGGAATTTTCTTCCCGGCCAGGTGGCTGACGACGGCATCTCGTTTCTTGAGCCTGATCGTGTACTGGTGATACACATGTCTTCCGTACGAAGCTTCGAAGGGCGGGGTCACCGACGGTTCCTTCGAGAACAACTGAGTGTACTTCGCGGCGGCTTTCCTTCGTGCTTCGATCCATGCATCAAGATATTTCAGTTTCACCTTCAAAATTGCCGCCTGGAGCGTATCCAGTCTGCTGTTGATTCCGAGGATTTCGTGTTTATACTTCACTCTTGAGCCATGGACAATAATCATGCGGGCTTTTTCAGCCAATGCAGCATCGTTCGTCACGACCATTCCGGCGTCCCCGTAAGCGCCTAGATTTTTGCTGGGGAAAAAGGAAATGCATCCGAAAGTTCCGATTCCCGCCGCTTTCTTGCCCTTGTAGTCTGCTCCAATCGCCTGGGCATTGTCTTCAATCACCGGAATCCCATGTTTTTTGGAAATCTCCATGATCGGATCCATGTCTGCAGGCTGGCCATAGAGATGGACAGGAATGATCGCTCTCGTCTTTGTCGTTATCGCCTTTTCGATTTTTGAGGGGTCGATGTTGTAGGTTTTCGGGTCGATATCAACATAGACCGGTTTTGCCCGCAGCAGCACAATGGTTTCTGCGGTCGCAACGAACGTGTGCGGAGTTGTGATGACTTCGTCCCCTGGACCAATTCCCAAAGCCATCATGGCGATTTGCAGTGCGTCCGTGCCTGAGGCGCAGCCGATAGCATGCTTCACGCCCAAATAACGGGCAATGTCGGTTTCGAATTCTTTCACTTCCTTGCCCATGATGAAGTGGCCTGAGCTTACCACCTTCTGAATCGCTTCGTCAATTTCCGGTTTTATTTTCTGATACTGTCCTACCAGGTCAACCATTTGCAGATTCATCATAATTCCAAACCGCCCTTTCTGACAACCTGTTCGATTGCTATCCCGCGAGATTTGGATAATCTCTCAGAAGCTATTTTGTGGATATCTTCCAGCACACCCTCAAGATTCTCATAAACATCTGTATTTGTAAATCGGACAACACAAATTCCAAGCTTTTCTACGAATTCCTCTTTCTCTGCGTCGTGAATTCGTTCCCTTTGAGTCCAGTGGGTTGCCCCATCAACCTCGACGGAGAGTTTTACCATGGGACAATAGAAATCCACGACGTATTTACCAACACCTTGCTGGCGGCGAAACTTGAAACCCTGAAGTTGCTTGCCTTTTAACACAGACCACAGTTTGCTTTCTGCTTCAGTCGCGTTATTCCTGAAATGTTTTCGTAACCGCTTTTGGTTCTTGCGATTGAATATTTTCGACATTGCCAACACTACAATTGAAAAAACCTCCGCTCCTTCCGAAGGAGGGGCCGGGGGTGGTTTGTGAAGAACTTCAGACACCACCCCTTCATCCCCTCCTCAGTTGTACAGACCGGAGAGATGGTAGACAGGTGTTCGGGGAGATGGTATACACTTGTTGTTAGGCAATATGATCTTTGAGATTGATTTGTGCAACTCGTTTCCAGCAGAAATAAATATCGTACAAACCGTCGGTGGTTGTGGCG
>JANOGR010000101.1:0-16436 GCA_031406095.1 Ignavibacteriales bacterium | reverse complement strand
ACTGCCGACCTCGTGTGGGTTGGGTCCGGCATGAGCGACAAGGACTATGAAGGCAAAGAAGTTCGAGGGAAGTTCGTCCTTGCCACCGGATACGGTGGCGCAGTGCACAGAAAAGCGGTCCTGCAATACGGGGCGAAAGCTGTCGTGTGCTACCTGGACGATGACCGTGCGAAAGAATATCCCGACATGCTTCAATATACCGGCATGTGGCCTCGCACAGAAGAGCTGGATCGTGTGACATTTGGTTTCAACCTTACCAACAGACAGGGAACCAAACTGAAGAATTTGCTCCTCGCAGGGAAAAAAGTGGTGCTTCGTGGCTGGGTGAAAGGAACCGGACTGGAGCCTTACTTCATGGATGTCGTGGTGGCTCACATCCGGGGAGGCGACCGTGCCGCCGAAGAACTAGTATTCAGCGCACATCTTGACCATCCAAAGGAATCCGCCAACGACAATGCAAGCGGCTCTGGTGCAATTCTCGATATCGCTCGCTCATTAAAGGAGCTCATCGACTCCGGAAGACTACCGAAGCCCCGCCGTTCATTCCGGTTTATCTGGATTCCGGAGTGGAACGGGACAATGGCCTACATTGACGATCACCCGGAATTCAAGGGTCCAGACCTGGGGGGAACATGGCTTGCGAACATAAACCTCGACATGGTTGGAGAGCATCTCGAACTTTTGCATTCCAAGCTTCTCATCACGCGCACGCCAAACTCAGTCCCCTCCTGTATCAACGACGTCGTGGAGAATATGGCTGAGATGGTGGACAACATGGACATCCGGACGCCGCGTGGCAGCCTTTCAGCGATGAATTACCGCGTCACGCCATACAGCGGCGGAAGCGACCACATGATGTTCATCGAACGTAAAATCCCCGGCATGATGTTCAGCCACACAGATTACACGCATCACACGTCGGAAGATACGCCCGACAAGGTCGACCCTGTAGAGCTCGAACGCTCTGAAATGATTGCGGCTTCGGCACTTTGGTATCTGGCAAACCTCGAATCGACGCAGAGCGCCCTGTTGTTTGGCCTGGTCTCCGCCAACGCCGCTCGCCGCCTCGGAGTCTCCGCAGCTAATTTTTCCGAACTCGTGAGAACGCAGAAAACGACTGCGCAAGTTGCCGGCGCCATGCTGAAACGGCGATATGAAGAAGAGCGAAAGGCCGTTTCGTCGATTCAGAATTTTGTCGTCGGAGGCAAATGGGGAATCGACTGGAACGATCATCCGTTGAAAGCTCAGTATGATGCCATTCGGAAGAGGTTCGGCGGCGAGATGGCCGCACAATCAGACAAGCGTGTGCCGCAAAGGCTGACACGCGGTCCGCTGGATTTTGGTCTTCCGGTAAGCAAACTCGATTCCATACGGGCATCATGGTACTCTTCGAAAGAATTCTCACTCGACGGCGACGCTCGATTCGAACTCGTAAACCTCATCGATGGCGTAAACACGGTTTCAGACATCACTGTTGCCTTGTCGGCAGAGTTTCAACCCGTGGACGTGAAAACAGTCGCGAGATATATTGAAGATCTGGCGAATGTTGGCGTTGTAAAGTGGAAGTAGTCAGAATGGAGTCAGCCGCAGGCTGAATGTAGACGAAACAAAATAACAACTCAATTCTGTCTTCTGTTTTCTGCATTCTGCCTTCTGCATTCTGTAAACTGTAATCTGAAAAAGAACTATATGAGCCAGGAAGAACTCCTCAAAGAACTCGAAGAACTCGCCGCCCGCAGTAACATTGGCATACGCTATGAAAAGGGCGATTTTGAAGGCGGGTTTTGTGTGCTCAAGGCCGAACGGTTGATCATGATCAACAAAAAGCTTCCCACGCCCAAACGCGCCGCCGTATTGGCGCAGGGTTTGGCAGAGGTTGGCATCGATGAGATATACCTGAAGCCTGTAGTAAGAGAGTTCATCGAAGAGGAGCTGGCAAAGGCCGCGAAAGCATAGTCAGTACACTTAGCCAAAGGCGTGGTATGCATAATTTCAGAAAACTACAAGTTTATCAGAAAGCATTGGAATTAACAAAGTCAGTTCGACTGGCAACGAGAAAGCTTCCAAGGGACGAAATCTACTCGCTTACAACTCAGTTTCGAAAAGCTTCGGATTCGATTGTTCTGAATATCGCTGAGGGTGCGGGTAACCGGTCGAACAAGGAGTTCGCCAAGTTCTTGGATTATTCCATCAGGTCTGGACATGAATGCATTGGCTGCATCGACATTGCTTTGACAAACGAGTACATTTCTGAGAACGCCCATAAGGAACTATTTGAACAAATCGATGAGATAATCGCGATGACAGTCGGGTTGCAGCGAAAACTCTGAAGTCTGCTATCTGCAATCTCGCATCTGCCAACTGAGACTATGCGTATTCTCGTAATAAACGGACCCAACCTGAACCTTCTCGGCAAACGAGAGCCCGAGAAGTACGGGAATCAATCATTGTGGGATGTTGAGAACGGACTGAAGCGAAAATTCCCGGACTTCAGGTTTGAGTTCTACCAGTCAAACGTGGAAGGCGAGATCGTGAACTTCCTGCAAAAAGGAATAGAGGCCATGGTCGACGGAATTATTCTGAATGCCGGCGGCTATACCCATACGTCGGTGGCCATCCGCGATGCCGTTGCCGCGGTGAAGGTTCCAGTCATCGAGGTGCATCTGACAAATACCCAGGCGCGTGAAGATTTCAGACACACTTCACTCATAGCTTCTGTTTGCAAAGGCACCATCGCCGGTTTCGGCGTTCTGAGCTACGAGCTGGCCGTGCGAGCTCTAACTGAAAAACCATGAAAGAATCCCATCCTCATTCGACATTCATTATTGGACATTCTCTCTTTCCATGATTAAAGCCGTCGTTTTCGACCTCGATAACACTCTTGTCGACTTCATGCTCATGAAGCGGCAGGCCATTGACGCCGCCATCAATGCCATGCGTGACGCAGGCTTCAAGCTGCCTGTCGACGAAATCAGGAAGCGCATCGATGAGATTTACCAGGTGAAGGGCATGGAATTCCAATCTGTGTTCGACGAACTTCTCTACAACGAATTCAGCAAGATTGACTACAAGATTCTTTCAGCCGGCGTCATTGCCTATAGAAAAGCCCGGGAAGCGTCCCTGGTGCCTTATCCGCACGTCTACATGACGCTCATGGAACTGATGAAAATGCACGTCAAGATGGCCGTGGTGTCCGATGCTCCTGCGAAAGAAGCCTGGCTGCGGCTCACGTATTTGAATTTGCACCACATGTTCGATGCGGTTGTGACTTTTGATGACACGGGCGAGCGCAAGCCGAATCCCGGTCCGTTCAAAAAGGTGCTGGAGCGGCTCGGTGTGCAGGCGAAGGAAGCCCTCATGGTGGGAGATTGGGCGGAGCGGGATGTTGTGGGGGCGGCGCAGGTTGGCATGAAAACGGTGTTTGCGCGTTATGGCGACACGTTCGACACGCAGGTCTCCAACGCCGACTACGACGTGGACGACATCGCACAGGTTGTGGACATTGTAAAGAAAGAGAACGGCAGGGATTGACCATGGGATCAGTTGCCGGCATCGGCGTCGATATTGTTGAAGTTGCCCGGATGAAAACCGCGATCGACGCGCGGAAAGAGGCGTTTACGGTCAAAATGTTCACCGAACTCGAGATTGCCTACTGCTCGTCCAAGAAATCTCCGTACCAACATTACGCAGCCAGGTTTGCCGCCAAGGAAGCGGTGGCGAAAGCGATGCACACAGGTTGGAGCGGTGTCTTCCGCTGGAAGGATGTCGAGGTTGTCAACGAGCCGTCGGGCGAGCCGCGCGTCGTCCTGCATGGAAAAGTTGAAACTGCGCTCTCCGGAAGCAAAGTTCATCTCTCGATTTCTCATACCGAAACGACAGTTGTTGCATTTGCGTTGATCGAAAAGGGGTAACGGCCATCAATGTCGATTGCAACGGATTCCAGACTTAAGGGAAGACGACAACAGTTTTCCATTTCCACCGCCCGCTCGACACTCGAAGCCTACGAGAAAACGCAAGGAACGCTCCAAACTCCGGTACCAATCGAAAAGATAGCAGGCTGGGCAGGATTTCAAGTCGTCTTCCTGTCCCAAGTCCCGGACGATTTCTCAGCGCTCGTCAGCCTGAACGACAAGCTCATAGGTATCAACGCCCGGCATCACCACCATCGCCAGCGCTTTTCCATCGGCCACGAGCTCGGCCATATTCTGCTCAAGCATCCTCCCGAATCCAGATGCTCAGCAAAGGAAGTGGCACTTTACAATGCTGAGGCAGACATGTGTGCATCGGAGCTTCTGATCCCGAAACAACTGCTCGATGAACATATTCGAAAGACCCGAGACCCCGTCCAGATAGCGAACATATTCGACGTGAGCCGAGAAGCCATGTCCCGCCGCATCGAATTCCTCAGAAAAGCCTGAAATTCACCTGTTTTCATCGATTGTTACCTCATTTCGTTTATACTATTAGAGGGTCGGTAAGACTCGAAAACAAAACATGAACAAACAATCATAGGATTTACAACATGGATAAGAACAATGCAATCTACTCAACAATGGTTCGCGCTGGACGGACGACTTACTTCGTCGACCTTCGGGAAGCGAAAAACGGAAGCAAGTACCTTTCGATTTCTGAAAACAAAATCAGCAACGAAAAGGGCAAGGAGAGGGTAACCCTCCGGGTGTTCGGTGAAACGATCGAACAGTTCCGCCAGGCTGTTGAGGAAGCTGCGAAAGCAGTTCCGCAATAAGCAGCTGAACCAGCTGTTCAACGAAAAGGCGATCCCGACCGGGGTTGCCTTTTTTGTTTTGCGGAGAATGGAACACAGATGACACAGAAAGAATCACTGATGACCACAGAGCGAAGACATCATTACCTTCACCAGAATATCACGGAGCGAGTCATTCAATGTTTTTTCGAGGTTTACAACACGTTGGGATACGGCTTCCTGGAAAAAGTGTATGAGCACTCTTTGATGATAGAGCTTCGAGCCCAAGGGCTGGAAATAGAAAATCAGAAGCCGATTGAAGTCCGATACAAAGGAAACCTCGTCGGAGACTATTATGCGGATATGATTGTGGAAAATGCGGTTATCCTCGAACTAAAGGCTGCAGAGTCAGTGGCTGAAGAGCACGAGTTTCAATTGATCAACTACCTCAAAGCGACAAACATGGAGATTGGGCTCTTGTTGAATTTTGGGAAAAAGCCTGAAATTCGAAGAAAAATCTTCACGAACGATAGGAAAACAATGGAACACTGATCCCACGGAAAAAAACGAGATGGTCACAGATGGAACATCAGTGTAAATCCATTTAATCAGTGTCATCAGTGTTCTAACAGTTGACCGTTGCCAACATTCTTTCGATATTACATCCCTATGTCCCGCTGCGGATACCTCCTTTTCCCCTTCTGCCTTCTGCTTTCTTTTGCATTTTCTCAAACACACTTGGTCAATCCCTTTGTGGGCACGGACGGCCATGGCCACACATTTCCTGGTGCGACAGTTCCGTTTGGTATGGTTCAGCTCAGTCCGGACACTCGAGTTGCAGGCTGGGATGCCTGCGCAGGATATCACTATTCAGATTCAACCTTACTCGGATTCAGCCACACGCACCTGAGTGGAACGGGAATCGCCGACTACGGTGATATTCTGTTTCTTCCTCTCACAGGTATGCCCGGTGCAAAACATCGTGTAAGGTTCTCGCACAACAAGGAATCCGCGTCGCCCGGATACTACAGAGTCCAATTGTTGGACGAGCACATCACGGCCGAGTTAACAGCTACGCGCCGGGTCGGCGTTCATCGGTACACGTTTCCAAAAACCAATCAAGCAACAATCCAGATCGACCTGCGCCACGGACTTGGTCCGGACCGCGTGATCGAGTCGTGGCTGGAGTTTGTTGGCGAAAACGAAGTTGAAGGGTTCAGGCGGTCTGAGGGATGGGCCAAAGACCAGCATCTGTATTTCGTTGCCCGTTTCTCAAAGCCGTTCAAGCGATCCGGTTTTCTGAGCGATTCCGTTGGGAGTGGCAGGAAACTTGTTGGCAGAGATGTTCGGGCCTTTGTGCAATTCAAAATTGCGTCAAACGACCCCGTCGTAGTCAAGGTCGCCCTGTCTTCGGTGAGTGTGGAGGGAGCAAGGAAAAACCTCGACCAGGAAATGCCCGGATGGGATTTCGATAAGATAAGGAAAGAAGCCGCGCAGCTGTGGCAAAAAGAACTCGGCAAGATTCAGGTCGAAGGCGGCACGAACGAGCAGAAACGCACGTTCTACACTGCATTGTACCATGCCCTGATTGCCCCGAACACGCTCAGCGACGTTGACGGCCGGTACCGAGCCATGAACGGAGAAATACGGATGGCGAAAGACTTCAAGATGTACACGGTCTTCTCTCTGTGGGACACGTTCCGCACCGAACATCCGCTACTCACAATCATCGATCAAAAACGTTCACTGGATTTCATCAAATCCTTGCTGGAAAAATACAATGAATCCGGTATCCTGCCGGTGTGGGAGTTATACAGCAATGAAACATGGACCATGATCGGATATCACGCCGTCCCCGTCATCGCCGATGCGTATGCAAAGGGCATCCGCGGATTCGATGCAGAATTGGCTCTGCGGGCGATGAAATCCAGCGCCATGCAAGACCATTACGGCCTGAAGTATTACCGTGAGCATGGGTTCATTTCAGCCGACCATGAGAATGAATCCGTCTCGAAGACGCTGGAATACGCATACGATGACTGGTGTATTGCTGAGATGGCGGGTTTGATGGGGAAACGACAAGAACGTGAGCAATACCTCGAGAGGTCCCAGTATTACCGGAATCTGTTCGACCCGTCCACCGGTTTCATGCGCGCTAAACGGAATGGCGGGTGGGCCGAACCGTTCGACCCTGTTGCTGTGACGAACGAATACACGGAAGCGAACGCCTGGCAGTACAGCTTCTTCCTGCCACAGGACATACCGGGTTTAATCGAGCTGCACGGCGGCAAGGAAGGTCTCGAAAAGAAGCTCGACGAGTTTTTCTTTGGAGGCTCGGCCATGGCGGGGAGGCAGCAGTCGGATATCACAGGTATGATCGGGCAATACGCTCAGGGAAACGAGCCGAGTCATCACGTGGCGTATTTGTACAACGATGTCGGCGCGCCGTGGAAGACCCAGATGCTTGTGCGGAGGGTTCTGGATTCATTGTACACAGATCTGCCGGACGGGCTGTGCGGCAACGACGACTGCGGGCAGATGTCGGCGTGGTACGTAATGAGCGCGATGGGGTTTTATCCGGTGACGCCGGGAAAGCCGGTTTACTCGATCGGATCACCGTTGTTTGACAAGGTAACGTTGCAACTTGAAACCGGAAAGAAATTCGTAATGAGGACGAGGAACAACTCGCGGAAAAACAAGTTTATCCAGAAGATCTCGCTCAACGGGGTGCCATCGAAGAAGTTGGTTCTCAATCACGCGGATCTCATGGCGGGAGGAATGATCGAGTTTGAAATGGAAGCGCAGCCGGTTCTTGTGTGGCCCGTGGAGGACATTCCGAAACCTGCAAGGTCCATTGTTGTCGTGCCCGTTATCAAGGCTCCCTCCAAAGCTTTTCAGGATTCTCTCAAAGTGGAACTTGTCACAAATGAAAAAGGAAGCGATGTGTTCTACAGTGTCGGCGCTTCTGGGAGGTTTGAGAGATATTCAGGCCCGTTTTTCATCTCGCAAAGTTGTTCCATAAGCGCGTTCGCGCAAAGAGAGAATGTCCAGTCCAAGACAGTGGAAGCGAGCTTCTCAAAGTGGCAACCTGTGGGTACTCTTACTCTGAACACGCGTTACAGTCCGCAATACGCTGCGGGCGGGGACCAGGCTTTGTTGGACGGTGTGTGGGGTTCGACGGATTTCCATCTTGGCGGGTGGCAGGGATACGAGCAAACCGACCTGGATGCCGTTGTGGACCTCGGCTCTGTAAAAGAAATCAAGAGCGTTTCCCTTCGGTGCTTGCAAGACAACAATTCGTGGATTTTCTTCCCAACAATGGTGAGTTTCGAATACTCAACAGATGGCCGGGTGTATTCGCAACCGGTAGAAGTTGCGAACGATATTTCACCCGAGGATTCCCAGGCTCTGGTCAAGGAATTCACATCAGGCAAGATCATCGAAACCAGATTCGTTCGCATTCGGGCAAAGAATCTCGGTGTATGTCCGCCGTGGCACAAGGGTCGTGGCGAGAAAGCGTGGCTCTTTGCCGATGAAATCAGCATTGTCACATTGGGAGAATCACGGTAAGCAGGTTTGCCTGTTCATAAACTACAGCTTCACAACCAACAACAAAAGGAGGGAGTCATGTCCAAACACTTTGTTCGATTTGTTGCGATGTTACTTATGGGCTCGATGCTTCTGGCGATGTCGGGATGCTTCGCGTCTTTCAACCTCACCAGGAAGATCTACAAGTTCAACCAGGGTCTGGGCGACAAATGGCTGAATGAAATCGCCTTCCTTGTTATGACGATCATACCCGTGTATGGCGTTGGCTTCACAGTCGATGCGCTCGTCTTGAATTCGATTGAATTCTGGGGTGGAACCAACCCGGTTTCCGCATCGAACGACCAGAAGACGATTCCGATCCCCGAAGCGGGCGTGACCCTGACTTTCAATGCTGCCGACAAGTCTATCCGGCTGCTTCAGGATTCAGAAGGGGCTCAGAAGGAATACGTCTTTGAACGGTCAGGAGATGAGACTGTGGTAAAGGATGCTGCTGGAAATGTGCTTGTCAGATGCACTTCAACAGAAGACGGCGGGATTGTTTTGAAGGATGCCTCAGGAAAAATGATTTCGTCGTATTCGAATGAAGATTTGGGAAAAATCTCACAACGCTTGTCTCTCGCGAACTAGTGTCGCGTTCCTGAAATAAGTTGAGAAAGTCGTTCGATTTTTGCTAAGATCGAATCGGCTGTGGCGGTCCAGATGAATGGTTTTGGATGCCTGTTGTACCGGTTGATGTAGTCTTGGATTTTGGCAATGAGTTCTTTGACACTGTTGAACGTTCCGCGCCTGATAGCTTTCTGAGTAATGATGTTGAACCAGATTTCCACTTGGTTCAGCCAGGAGGCGTACGTCGGAGTATAGTGAACGTGCCATCGGTCATGGGCGGCCAGCCAGCGTTTAACCTTTGGGTGTTTATGTGTCGCGTAGTTATCGACCACGATATGGACATCGAGTTTCTTCGGGACGTTCTCCTCGACGTGCTTGAGGAACGCTAAGTACTCTTGATGTCGATGTCTTTGTTTACATTGGGCCAGCACCTCCCCGTTGACGATGTCCAGTGCGGCAAAGAGGGTTGTCGTGCCATGGCGTTCATAATCATGGGTGACTCCCTCAACATATCCAAGACCCATCGGTAGCATTGGCTGAGTTCGTTCCAGAGCTTGGATTTGACTTTTTTCATCAACGCACAGCACGACGGCATTCTCCGGAGGGCTCAAGTAGAGACCGACGATATCACGGACTTTCTCCACAAAGAATGGATCGGTCGACAGCTTGAAGTGCCTCTGTCGATGTGGCTGAAGTCCAAAGGCATGCCAAATGCGGTAGACCGTCGTATTGGAAATCCGCGTTCCTTGTGCGATTGAGCGGATGGTCCAATGCGTACCATGAACGGGCTTTGTCTTCAGGGTCCTTCGGATCAGAGTTGCGACTCGTTCGTCGGAGATTGTCCTCGGGCGTCCCGGTTTCAGTTCATCGTGAAGCCCTTGAATACCGTGATCCAGATATCGTTTGCGCCACAGACAGACCGATTGCTGGCTATAGCCGAGTTTTAATGCAATCTCACCGTTGGGCAGGCCATCGGCCGCCAAGAGGACTATGCGGGCTCTCATCACAAGACCGTGTGGCATTGAACGAGAACTAGCAACGGCTGAGAGTTGCTGGCGATCCTCCGTTGAAAGGTGGATTGGTTTCTTGGGCCTTCCTGTCGACATTGGTCACCTCCATGATAACGAGATGAACCCATGATAGGAAAGAGTTGCCACTTATTCAAGTTATTTATGGAACAGTACGCTAGCAGGTTGCTGAAAAAGGGATTCATGGTGGTGTCAGGACTTTCGTCCTGACACTTCATAGCCCGATTTTAAGCAGATTCTGCCTGTTAGCGTCAGGAGGGAACTCCTGACGCCACGTCGAAATCAGTTTTTCAGCAACCCGCCAGATCATTCAGAGAAATAAAAAAAACCCAATCCTGCGTGTTGCAAGATTGGGTTTTTTATCACACGTATGTTTGTCGAACGTCGGACGATTTTGGTATCGCCCTTCAATTCCGCAATTCCTCATCCCTGCACTTGTTTGTGCCCCCAACGAGATTCGAACTCGTGTTCCAAGCTTGAAAAGCTCGTGTCCTAGGCCTCTAGACGATGGGGGCAGAACATAGCAGATTGCAGAATTGAGATTGTAAATTAAAGGCTATCGTAGTCCGCGCGATGTGATCAAGGATGCGGTGACGATTGCAGTCAATTCATCTGCCTCTTTATGCAGTGCCTGCCACTCCTCGCCGACCACCATCCGACCTTCCATCAACACTTCGATCCAATATGCCGATTCATCCGCCTCTTCCTGTACAATCTGAAGTTTGGAGTTAAATTCTGCTTTCGAACGAGAGCGACATGCAGCGCGGTAATTTGATCCAACCGAAGTCCCAGAACCAACAAGCTGACGGGTGATTTCCCTCCCCGCTACACTCTGGGGAATTGACTCGACCATCCGAATCACACGCAATGCAAATGCTTTCGTCCTCTGCTTCATCTCATCCGCATCCATCTTGTCTTCCCTCAGTTGCAATGCGCAATCTACAATCCAAAATCTACAATCTAAAATTTACAATCTGCAATGCTTTCGGGTGACCAGTGGGATTCGAACCCACGACCTCCAGGGCCACAACCTGGCGTTCTAACCGACTGAACTATGATCACCATGTAGACTTCCGAATAAAGAACGAAAAGCCTGTTATGGCATAACAGGCTTTTGTACGAACCGTTCTCAAGATACCGAAACCCGGGCGCAAAGGCAACCGTTCCCAAAACTAAGATGCAACTCCATGATTTCGGAAAAATACGATTTGGAATGGAAATCTACGACGGAACCACGAATGAAAACACAAACGCGGAGAAGACGCCTCTTGGTATAAGACTTGTTGAATCGGTGATGTCATATCCGGAGGCGCCATGAAATCAAAGAAACGCAACAACCAGTATTCGCACGAGACAAAACTTATCTACGGAAAAACTCAAACGCCCAAATGGGATTACAGCCATCACCTGATCCCGCCGTTGTCTTCGTCGTCCACGTTTCGGATGACGACCACGAAGAGGGGAGCGCGTGGTTTCATCGAGTTTGCCCATCACGCCGGTGACTTCTTTGTTCGTTCAAAAGCTCCCATTTATATCTACGACCGGCTTGGCGAACCCAATAAGGAGATACTCGAAGAAAACCTTGCCCTCGCGGAAAACGGAGAATGCGCTGTAACGTTTTCGACCGGAATGGCTGCGGTTTCGGCCCTCTGCGGGATTCTGCTGGGCAGCGAAAGCGAAATCGTCGCACACAAGATGCTTTACGGATGCACATACTCTCTGTTCAAGAACTGGCTGCCGCGCTACAAGGTGAGAGTGCGCTGGGTGGACTTCAATGATTCCCAGGCGTTAAATCGGGCCATATCGCCGCAAACTCGCCTGTTGTATTTTGAAACTCCGGTTAACCCCACCATGGAACTGATTGACGTTCGCAAAGTTGTGGACATCGCAAAGAAACACAACGCGCATCGTTCCTCCGGTCACCGGCTTTACACCGCAGTGGACAACACCTTTGCAACACCGTTCTGTCAAAGACCTTTGGAGTTTGGCGTTGATTTCGTCGTTGAATCGCTGACGAAAGGCCTCTGCGGGTTCGGCACAGATATGGGCGGTGTGGTCGTAGGCCCTGCGTGGAGCTATGACCATCTTCTGTTGTATCGCAAGGATTTCGGCGGCGTCCTCAGCTCAAAAAGCGCCTGGCCCATTCTGGTGTACGGTGTGCCGTCACTGGCCACACGCATGAAGCAACAGGTGGAGACTGCGCAGCAGGTCGCGGAGTTCCTGGAGAAGGATAAACGGATCGCGGGAGTGTTTTATCCAGGCCTCGATTCCTTCCCCCAACGCGTTGTTGCTCGCGCTCAAATGCGCAATTATGACGAGGAATTTTCTCCCGGATCGCTTCTGTACTTCATCATGAAGGGTTCGTCTCCCGCGGAGCGGAAACGTCGGGCGGACCGTCTTGTGAATCACGTGGCGAAGAGATCGTACGCTATCACGTTAGCCGTCAGCCTTGGCAACATTCGGACTCTCATCGAGCACCCCGCATCCATGACACATTCCAGCATTTCACCGGATGAACAAATGAAGCGGGGAATCGATCCAGGCGGAGTCAGACTTTCCGTCGGACTTGAAAAACCAAAGGACATCATCAAAGACCTCAAAGCAGCTTTGATGCACGTATCCTAAAGGATTCCTGCTTCCCAAATCTTAGAAATCCCTACTAATTTCAAGAAAGAGGTAATTCCTCGATACCCAATTTCGCCGCTTTCCAAGGGAAATCCCGTTCAAAACTGTGCCGTCCGGTGGCACAGTCCTTGCCGACTTTGCCTCAAAAACGTGAAAGAAAAGGAGTTTATCATGGAAGCGATCGGATCCAAACTAGCCGAAAATGCACCCGGTAAGTTCTACGTAACGTCCTCTTGCAACGGATGTGGGATTTGTTTCTCCTACGCACTCCACAACTTCATGTATAACAACGACGCGACATACTATTTCGTGTATAGCCAACCCGTGGACGAGCGCGAAGAGGCAGACATCCGTCGGGCCATGGATGTGTGCCCGATGGTATGTATTCACGATGACGGCGCCCTTCAATAGAAATGCGGAGGAACCTTGTACCCAATCGTAGATAAGGAAGAACTCTCTTCAACGGTTACCAGGTTTGTCGTTCATGCACCTTTCGTCGCCGCCAAGCGGAAACCTGGTAATTTTGTCATCATCCGCGCTGAAGAAACAGGGGAACGTATTCCGCTCACCATCGTCGACAGCGACAGCGAGGAAGGGACCATCACTCTTATTGTTCAGGCTGTGGGGAAAACAACCAGGCTCTTGCAACAAAAGGATGTCGGTGACAGTCTGTTGGATGTAGTGGGTCCCCTTGGGAACCCCATGAAAATCGTCAGAGAATCCACGGTGGTTTGTATCGGCGGAGGAGTTGGAACGGCGGAATTGTATCCTATCACGATCGCCTTGAAAGAAGCTGGAAACAAAGTGTACTCGATCGTTGGCGCTCGAACAAGAGAGCTCGTAATTCTTGAGCGCGAAATGGAACGTTGTTCAGACTATCTGTTCATCACGACGGATGACGGCTCGTACAAAAGAAAAGGGTTAGTGACTGATCAGCTCAAGGACTTGATCGACTCCGCAGGCGCAATCGACGCAATCTATGCCATCGGTCCTCTCCCGATGATGAAATCCGTTTCGGAACTCACGAAAAAGTACGGATTGAAAACCTACGTAAGCCTCAATACGATTATGGTCGATGGAACTGGCATGTGCGGTGGCTGCCGGGTGACCGTGGACGGCAAAATGAAATTCGCATGCGTGGACGGACCGGAATTCGACGGACACTGTGTCGATTTTGATGAGCTCATCAAGCGAAACCGGAGCTATCTGCAGGCCGAGAAAATTTCAAATGAACAGTTTTCCAGGGTTCAGGAAGCGCGGGAAAAGGAGTTTGTGAAATGAATACCGTGAACCCGCTGAAACCGTCTGAGCGAATGAAGATCCAGCGGCAGGAATCCATCGAACAGGAAGCGCTGGAACGATCCCGGAATTTTCTGGAAGTTTCCTTTGGACTCAATGAAGAAAGGGCGCTTGCGGAAGCGGCACGGTGCCTCGAATGCGCGAATCCTGTCTGCATCGAAGGTTGTCCGGTGGGAATTGATATTCGGAGTTTCGTCCAGGCTATCTATCGCAAAGATTACCTGGGAGCAGTGAACAAGATACGAGAAGCGAATTACCTGCCTGCCATTTGCGGCCGAGTGTGTCCGCAGGAAGAGCAGTGTGAAGCCGTGTGCACCCTCGGAAAGAAGCACAAGCCCGTGGCCATCGGAAAACTCGAGCGTTTTGTCGCCGACTACGAGATGCAGCAAGGGCTCTTCGAGCTTCCAAGGATCAAGGTGCGGAGGGATGAGAAGGTCGCCATTGTTGGTTCCGGCCCTGCCGGGCTCACCTGCGCAGCGGAGCTGGCAAAGCTGGGATACAAAGTTACTATTTTTGAAGCTTTGCATGCCGTGGGCGGAGTGCTTCGATACGGTATTCCAGAGTTCCGGCTTCCGAGAAAGATCCTCGACCTCGAAACAAACAGGATCAAAGCGCTCGGTGTGGGAATTGTGACGAATTTTGTCATTGGCAGGACGGCGACGATCGATGAGCTGTTCCAGGAATGGGGATTCAGCGCCGTATTCCTTGGGACGGGCGCCGGGACGCCGCATTTCATGGGGATTCCAGGAGAAAGCGCGGCCGGTGTCTACTCGGCGAACGAGTTCCTCACACGCGTGAACCTGATGAAAGCCTACAAGTTCCCGGAATACGATACGCCAATCCGACTCGGGAAAAGAGCTGCCGTCATCGGAGGCGGGAACACCGCCATGGATGCCGTCCGGACAGCCAGGCGACTCGGTGCAGAAAAAGCATACTTGATTTACAGAAGGTCAAGAAAGGAAATGCCCGCGCGGCAGGAGGAAAGCCATCACGCGGAACAGGAAGGGATCGAGTTTCTCCTCATGACAAACCCGACGCGCATCCTCGTGGACGACAACAACTGGGTGACGGGCATCGAGTGCCAGCGCATGGAATTGGGTGAACCCGACGAGTCGGGGCGACGAAAACCAGTTCCGATTCCGGGCTCTGAGTTCACGATGGAAGTTGAGACAGTGATCATGGCGGTCGGGCAGCAGCCCAACCCGATCGTCCAAGCCACGACCCCGGGTTTGACCACGGGCCGCAAGGGTACAGTTGTTACCGATGAGCGACAGCGCACGAGTCGCAAAGGTGTTTTCGCCGGAGGCGACCTGTCTCGGGGTGGTGCAACTGTGATCCTGGCGATGCGCGATGGCAAACAGGCAGCAGCAGCCATTCACGAATATTTGGCAACAGGAAAAAACGGTGTAGAAGACGATTCGCCGTTATACGCAAACCCGCATAGCACTATCATAGCGTAACCCGCTCGCGCGTCATGCGCTGTCCGGCTACAACGCGGCGCCGGATTAACAGAAAAGTTTTCTATACCGGTGGCAGAATCGCCATGAAACCGGACGTATTGATAGGCTCACCTCGCTGTTCCCTCTTTTTGGCAGAACTGCACTCTTTATCAAACCTAGGAATCAAACCTGGAGAACGTTATGGCAAAAATGCAAGATCTTTTGAGATACCTCGACTCCAACAAAGTCGAATACCGTGTGATGGAGCACTCCCTCGCCTATTCCGCGCACGAAGTCGCAGTTTCAACTCTGGTCCCCGAGCGTGAGCTGGCGAAGGCCATTCTGGTGAGTGTCGACGGTCGATTCTGGATGACGGTGTTAAGGACGGACCATCGCGTAAACACGCAAATGATAAAGCGCGCCTTCGGGGCAAAACAGGTGCACCTGGCTCATGAAGAAGATCTCAAATCCCTTTTTCCCGACTGTCAGATTGGCGCAATGCCTCCTTTGGGAAATCTCTACGGCTTGCCTGTGATGGTGGATGAATCACTCGCCGAGGACGAAGAAATAGTGTTTAACGCGTGCACGCACACCAGAGTCATTCGCATGAAATTCAAGGATTTCAAAGGGCTCGTCAAGCCTGTGATTCTGCAGTTTGCGGAGTCTCCTTTCACGAGAGAAATGGAGCTGTAGTCAGTGGGTCTTCATGAGCGCCATTCGGATTGTCCCTGTCCAGGGTCACTGGTTGCGAAGAATCGCAAGAGCCTTGATACTCCTGTGGGGATTTTTCTGGGCTCTTTTTGGCCTTTTTTTCCGGTTTAGGAGAGGGGAGAGATGTTGTAGGAACCATTTTCCATATCACTGTCCCCGGCCTCATTTTCTTCACAACAGCAATTCTTGCTTGGTGGTACGAGAAGCTGGGTGGGGTCACGTTGCTCGCCGAGGGTCTCATAGTTGCGATTAGCTATCCACTTGTGTTTCGGGCGATGACTCCCTCCACCGTCATCTTTGTCTTGCTGACGATGGCACTACCACCTCTTCTGGTGTACAGACCGGAGAGATGGTAGACAGGTGTTCGGGGAGATGGTATACACTTGTTGTTAGGCAATATGATCTTTGAGATTGATTTGTGCAACTCGTTTCCAGCAGAAATAAATATCGTACAAACCGTCGGTGGTTGTGGCG
>JANOGR010000098.1:0-4972 GCA_031406095.1 Ignavibacteriales bacterium | reverse complement strand
GTCAATATCCGTTTGAACGTCTCCTTCGATGACTGCGACCTTTACATCGTTTCGGAGCAGCTCAAGTGTGCACTCCAGGATGCTCGTTTTTCCGGAACCCGGCGAGCTCACAAGGTTGACCACGAATGTCTTGTTGCGAAGGAAAAGCTCTCTGTTGCGTTTCGCGATCTCGTCATTCTTTTGCAGCACCTTTCGCTCGATCGTGATGACATTCATAGAGCCTCCTCAACTTTGTCTTCCAGCTCAATTTCGGCGACTTGAAGCTCATTCCCGGACAGAATAGTTGTTTCAGGGCTTCCGCACAGCGGACACAATCCAAACCCGCCCTCACTCATTGAAATTTGATCACACTGCCTGCAATGTATGCGGAACGGGATGCGCTCGATGCGAAGCGAGGAAGAACCAAGCGGCGTTCCGGCAACAAGCGATTGAAAACAGAATTCGAGGGACTCAGGTATCACTCCAGCGAGCTCGCCGACCCGCATGCTCACGGCGCGGACGTTGGGAAGATCGTCGGCTGGGACGTTCTGCTGGACAATGTCGAGAACGCTTCTTGCGAGAGAGAGTTCGTGCATGGGAAGCCGCGCTGTAACAAAGGACCGGCAATCATGGTCAACAACCGTGCCCCACAGAACCAGCAAAAACGCTATTGTTCAGCCAGTTTCTTCTCAGAACTGAGAATTCCTTCGACTTTCTCTACTATTTTTGGGAGTGATTCCTGAATTGGCTTGGACAGGGTAGTGCGGCCAGACTGGAGAGTTTCTATCGAGACCGTTATGAGGTGGATGTTTGGAAGGCCCCTCGTCAGTTCTGCGCATTCGATCAGATCGCGGAGACCGATGTCATGCGCACTGAGCGAGCGGGGAAAATCGCTGGAATATTTCGGCGTCGTGACTGTGACCGTACCGAGAGGCTTGCCGTCCATGGTAGCGTCGATGAGGATGATGGGATCGTAGTCATGGAAATAAGAAAGGAGGTGAAACCCGCCGGTTCCGCCATCCAGGACTTCCACGTTTGGAAAAAGAGACTCCTGCTGGAGGCGTTGAGCAGCGTGGACTCCAACACCTTCATCTCCCATCAGAAGATTTCCAACTCCAAGGACAAGAGTTTTGCGAGAATCCATAATGCACAAAGAAAAAAAAGTGAGGCGGGGCAGCGAATGCGCCCGCCTCATTGTTCTTACTTAGAAGACGTTACTTCCTTTTCGATAAACTTCCATCCGCCAACCATGGAAGACGTCACTCCGCGACCTTCCACGTAGTCATGATAAAACACGAGATAGACGTGAATCATGGAGAACACAATGAAAAACCACATCATGACGTGATGCCATTGGCGAACTGCGAAATCCCCGCCCATCAGAGGTACAATCCAGGCAAAAAGACCCGGAAGCCAGGAATCGCTCATGGCCGCGTACATGCCAAAGCCGCTTGAAGCCTGAAACAGAAAAGCAAGAAATGTGAGAAAATAAGTGAACCCGGCCAGAGCATTATGTCCGAGGGACTCTAACGGCTTGACTCTTGCCTGGAGGATATCGACTCTCAGCACATCGCCGACTTCCTTCAGCTGTGCTTTTTTATGCAGAATGAAGTTTTCCCAGTGAGCGTATTTGTTGCCGACAAAACCCCAGTAGATTCTGAACAGGAAATTGAAGAAGAACACGAATGCGGCGAGAAAATGCAGGAATCTCACGGTTCCGAACCAGTAACCGAAGGATGCTTCAGCGCCCTGCTGGATCGCCGGCGGGTTCCCGATAAGGTATCCTGTAACAGCAAGCGTGCCGACAACGAGCGCGTTCACCCAGTGATAGAATCGCACGGGAAGCTGCCAGACGTAGACACGTTCGATCGAATTGCGGATCATTGTTCACTCCTCAGAGCGCCGTCCCCGCCCTTGTAAGCCAGGGACGAAAGGCGCTTAGTATGTATTGATGTGATGAACGTACCGCCCTTTTTCATCGTGCAAATGCACCGCGCACGCGATGCACGGGTCAAACGAGTGAATGGTCCTGAGAATTTCCAGCGGCTGGTCAGGATTCTTCACAGGCGTTCCGATGAGCGCTGCCTCATAAGCAGACATTTGCCCCTTCGCATCGCGGGGTGATGCATTCCACGTGCTCGGAACCACGAGCTGGTAGTTGTCGATCTTCTTGTCTTTAATGACAATCCAGTGGGCGAGTGCTCCACGCGGCGCTTCGCTCAGGCCAACTCCTTTTGCTTCCTTCGGCCACGTCTCGGGATCCCACTTATCCCGGTTGAACATCCGTGTGTCGCCGTTCTTGATGTTCGATAACAGTTGCTGGTAGAATTCCTTTGCCCAACCAGCAATCAGCTTGGTCTCAAGACCGCGGGCAGCAGTCCGGCCAAGCGTCGAGAACAGGGCCGCAACGGGAACATCCAGCTTCTTCAGCGTTGCGTTGACAACATCCTTTACTTCCTCCCGGCCGGAGGCATAAGCCACCAGCATGCGAGCAAGAGGTCCAACCTCCATCGCATGGCCTTTCCATCGCGGAGTTTTCAGCCAGCTGTATTTCTGCTCGACGTTCAGCTGTTCATACGGCGGTTGAGGGCCGGTGTAGTTGAATTTTGTTTCGCCGGACCATGGATGCTTGCCGGCTTTGTCGCCGTCCGCGTACTCATACCAGGAATGAGCGATGAACTCCTGAACCTCTTCAGGATGCTTGCCGTCGACTTCGTGGATCTTGCTCAAATCGCGATTCAGGATAACGCCTCGAGGGAATTTGAACTTTGTTGGATCGTTGTAGCCGTTCGTCGGCAAATCGCCGTAGACAAGGTAATTCGACAGGCCTCCGCCCACAGCAGCCCAGTCCTTGTAAAACCCTGCGACCGCAAGGAGGTCCGGGATGTAGACCTTCTCGATGAAGTCTTGCGCCTGGTCCAACAGCGTTCCGACGTATGAAAGCCGCTCAGCGTTGAGCGCGGTCGCTTCTTCGATGTTAATGGAACAGGGAGCGCCGCCCACGAGGTAATTCGGATGC
Source organism: Ignavibacteriales bacterium (assembly GCA_031406095.1). GTDB lineage: Bacteria > Bacteroidota > Ignavibacteria > UBA10030 > UBA10030 > JANOGR01. The sequence goes on along the minus strand of JANOGR010000098.1, from coordinate 1,974 downwards.
GGATTCTTGCCTCCGAATATCGTGTGGATCTTCACAACCTCTTTTTGCCATTCAAGCGCTTCGAGGTAATGAGCGACTCCCAGAAGGTTCACCTCGGCGGGGAGTTTGTACGCTGCGTGTCCCCAGTACCCATTGGCAAAAATGCCCAGTTGACCGCTGTTGACAAAAGCCGCGATGCGCTTCTGAACATCCGAGAAGTACTTCGGAGAGCTTTTCGGCCAGCTGGAGATGCTCTGAGCAACGTCAGAAGTCTTTTTCGGGTCGGCTTTGAGAGCACTGACGACATCAACCCAATCGAGAGCATGCAGGTGATAGAAATGCACCACGTGATCCTGCATGTACTGAGCGCAGAACATGAGGTTCCGGACAATCTCAGCATTGGGGGGAACGACAATGCCAAGTGCGTCTTCCACCGTTCGTACAGATGCCAGCGCGTGAACAGTCGTGCAAACACCGCAGACGCGCTCGGTAAAAGCCCAGGCATCCCGCGGGTCGCGTCCTTTCAGGATGAGTTCAAAACCCCGGACCATGGTACCGGAGCTGTAGGCGTCAACGATTTTCCCGTCTTTCACCTCAGCTTCAATGCGGAGGTGGCCTTCGATTCTGGTGATCGGATCAACTACGATTCGGCGTGACATGATTACTTGCCTCCTTTCTTTTCAGAAGGCTGATCGCTGTTGCTAATTCCTTCTTGAATAAGCTTGCGTTTGCGAATATTCGTCGAAATTGCGTGCGCTGCGATTCCCACAGCCGTTCCAACGCCGACAGCAAGTCCGACGTCATCGGCAGTCGTTTCGATGCCAAAGCCGGGGAATGACGCCAGATGCTGATAGAATGGGCCATTATCCCAGAAGTTCGCTTCGCTGCATCCGATGCAACCATGTCCGGATTGAATGGGAAAGCTGACGCCGTTGTTCCATCGCATCACTCCGCATGCGTTGTACGTCACCGGTCCCCGACATCCAACCTTGTACAGGCAATATCCGCGCTTGGCGTTTTCGTCGTCAAACGACTCGACAAACAAGCCGGCATCATAGTTCGGCCGCCTGTAGCATGTGTCATGTACCCGGCGGGAGTAAAAGGCCTTGGGTCGACCCAGGCCGTCGAGCTGCGGGATTCTGTCGAATGCAAGAAGATGGACGATTGTCCCGGCCATGACCTCTCCAATCGGCGGACATCCGGGAACGTTGATAATAGGTTTTCCAGAGATGATCTTGTGAATAGGTGTCGCACCGGTGGGATTCGGTTTCGCAGCCTGTATACAGCCGTTCGAAGCACAGCTTCCCCACGCAACGATAGCCTTGGCGCCTTCTGCAGCTTCTTTCACAATATCCAGCGCTGAGCGTCCGCCGATGCAGCAATACACTCCGTTTGCTTCTGTGGGTACGGAGCCCTCGACAAGCATGAGATACTCGCCTTTGTACTTTTTCATCGTGTTGTGTAAGGCCTCTTCGGCCTGGTGCCCCGCCGCCGCCTGGAGGGTTTCGGTGTAGTCGAGCGATATTTTGTCAAGCACGATATCCGAAACGATCGGGTGGGATGAGCGGATGAATGATTCGCTGCAGCAGGTGCATTCTTGAAAGTGGAACCAGACAACCGGCAGCCTGGGTTTTGTCTCCATGGCCCTCACAACTCTTGCGAGCCCGGCTGCTTCGACTCCAGCCATCGCCGAGAGCCATCCAGCAAACCTGATGAAGTCGCGACGTGAATATCCCCGCATTTGCATGTGTTCCCACATGGTGAGACGTTTATCGTTCATGGAACCCTCCTTCTGATGGAAAAAGAGATCATAACTCTATGGCGCCGTTTGGTTGAAATTCTTGTTTGATTTTTTCTACCTGCAGGATGCCCTTTACTTTCACCTTGTCGCCAAGATGCAGGCTCGCTGTGTCATTCAGAGTCAAATAGAAAGGGTCGATCAGGACTTTGATTTGGGCTTTGCCTTGGTCCTCTACGATTTCCGCGATTTGGCCC
>JANOGR010000085.1:0-2729 GCA_031406095.1 Ignavibacteriales bacterium | reverse complement strand
GTTGCCAGGTGCATTCTGACGTCCGCAGAAGATGAAGCAGCGAGTTTCGTTAACTCCTCCCTCCGCTTCGAAATCTCCACATCGATAAGACCGTGAGGCCCCGACCGCCACAGAGCATACAGAGCCCGCCATTGAATCCCGGCGTCTGGATCTCCCAATAAGTCAAAACAAAACCATACAGAACGTTCAGATTTGATACTTCGTAGGGCAAACTTCGCCACCGTCAGAGCTTGCACTTCTTTCACTTGAGGGTCGCGGGGAATAAAGGCGATAACACTATCCAAACAATTTTGATCTCCGCAACGGCCGAGGGCTTCGAGGATTCGGCTGGCCACCACAACATCGCTTTCAATCTTCAGGGATTCCAAAAGCGGGACCCAACTAGACCCGATTTGCCCTAACGCAAAAGCTGCAGAAGCTCGAACCGTGGCATCGAAATCTTTCAGGAGCGGTGTCAGCTCTTTCGTGCTGCTTGTATCTTGAAGATTCGCCAATGCGATAGCCGCACGAGCCCTCAATTTGGAATCCGTACTGGAGAGAAATCCAACGAGTTTTCCGTTTCCTGTAGATCGCTGGTCTTGCAAGTACAGGATTTCCCTTTCATCCTGCGTTGTTTGCTGGGCGAAACTCACTGGAATGCCCAGGAAAAGGGATACTGAAACAAAGGCTTTGAACATCATAGGAATGTCAGTCTTTATGAAATGATCTTTCTTGGAAGAAGTGGATTGAGATGCATCGTGAGGTCCGAGCGTCGTTGTTTTGGTTGTCATAAGGCGTTGCCCCTATCGGCCTTTATGCCCAAAACGATGTTACTTAAAGTCTTTGACTTATAGTCATCAGAGTATCATCTTATCCATATGAAGGTGGAAATGAAAATCGGACTGAGAATAAAACAGTTAAGAGAAAAAGCTAAAATGTCTCAGAAGGATTTGTCATTTGCTTCAAACTTAGATCGAAGCTACATAGCCAGTGTAGAAAGTGGAAAGAGAAATATTTCCATCGTCAACATTGAAAACTGGATTTCACCCCGTTTAATGGACAAGAAGCTAAGCCAGTATCTGATGTGATTGTTCAAAAGCCACCGGTGATTTGTAACCGAGCGACGAGTGGCGGCGTACTCGGTTGTAAAACACTTCGAGATACTCGAAGATCCGTCTGCGAGCTTCTTCGCGTGTTTGAAAACGTACAGAGAACACATGTCCTTTCTTGAGCGTCGCAAAGAACGATTCGGCCATCGCATTGTCGTAGCAGTTGCCGGTGCTGCTCATACTCTGCTTCATGCCATACGCAATCAAGATCTCACGAACCTTGCGATCGATATATTGCTTTCCACGATCGGAATGGAAAATCAATCCAGGTGCAACGTCTCGTCGTCCCAAAGCCATCTGCAACGCTTCCACGACCGATTGCGCTCGAAGATGATCCGCGAGCGCATGTCCTACTACACGTCGCGACCACATGTCTTCCACCGTCGTCAGATACAGCCATCCCTCATCAGTGTCGATGTAGGTAATATCCGACAACCACACCCGGTTCGGTCCTTCGGTAGTAAAGTTTTGCTGCAAAAGATTCGGAGCAGCCTCCCCGTCCTTGCACGGCTTGGTCGTTCGCTTGAAGCGCCGATGAACCTTCGCACAAAGCCCGATTTGACGCATCAAACGGGCTATACGCTTATGGTTGACCCGCTGGCCTTCTTGCCGCAGAACCTCACAGATCGTCGGACTGCCGTAGTCTCCCCGGCCTTCCTCATAGATTCGATTGATCGATCGGATCAAATCTTCATTCCGCACAAACCGGGCGCTGGGTTGCCTCGTGCTCCACGCATAAAACCCGCTGCGGCTCACGTTCAGCAACCAGCACATCCGACCAATGTCATGACTGAATCGATGCGTGTCCACGAACCGATACCTTACTTGCCGTTCTTGGAGAAGAAGGCCAGGGCTTTTTTTAAAATCTCCCGGTCCTCCTTCACCTGCTCGAGCTCTCGACGAAGACGCCGCAACTCCTCTTCATGGGGGCTGAGGCGACCCTTACCAGGGAACGATTCTGAACCCTTCGTTGTCAATTTCTGTTTCCACCGATACAACATGTTCGCCTCGATGCCCAAGTCCTGTGCAACCTCGCTCACGCTCCGTTCCCCGTTCAACACAAGGTTCACAGCATCGATCTTAAATTGTCGATCATACAGCTTTCGTTTTTTGTCTGCAACCATGCCAGTTCTCCTTCTCTGGAAGATACTGGCTTTTCTAACTGTCTATCAAGTGGGGTAAGGTCCAGAGAAAGCTGCTTGGCAGGCCGCTGGGAAAACGGGAACATGAAGCGTGGAAATATCTGGCCCAGGGCCTCACAAGTCGCGAGACCGGCAAAAAAATGAAAATCAGCGAGAACACCGTCATCAGCATGCGAAAAACCGTTTATCACAAGCTCGGAGTGCACAACATAGCCCAAGCCGTTGCCAAATGGTATCAGGAACAAATGAAAACCCTGAAATCGTAACGGATCATGCAACCTTCCGAAGGTTGTTAACCTTCGGAAGGTTGGCGGGTGAACCCGCCAGACCGCCATTCCCGCCATACCGCCATCAAGATTGGCGGTCAGGTAAGATTGGCGGGCAGGCAAGCTGACCTTTAAGTAAGAGAAGAACACAAAAATTTCATAACATGAAAGGAGATTCCAGTGATCTTCCAGAACAACGTCGAAAACCACAAAGGGTTCGTTGGTCCATTTAT
>JANOGR010000050.1:0-10640 GCA_031406095.1 Ignavibacteriales bacterium | reverse complement strand
GAGGTTCGCCTTCTTGAGGGCCATTTGAGTTGCTGGAACGGGCCCGATGCCCATGCAGCGCGGGTCGACACCGGACACTCCGGTTGAAACAATACGGACAAGAGGCTTGTAACCGAGTTCTTTTGCTTTCGTTTCGCCCATGATCAGCACGGCAGAGGCTCCGTCGTTCAGCGAGGAAGAGTTACCGGCAGTCACCGTGCCTCCTGGACGGAAAGCGGGTTGAAGCGCAAAGAGCTTTTCGAGGGAGGTATCGGCGCGGGGGCCTTCGTCCTTCATCACCCACGTCGGATCGCCCTTTTTCTGCGGGATCTCGACAGGAACGATTTCATCCCGCCACACGCCCGAGTTTTGCGCTTTCACGGAAAGTTGGTGGCTGCGCAGCGCAAACTCGTCCTGGTCTTTCCGGCTGACCTTCCACCGCTCGGCGATATTTTCGGCGGTTTCTCCCATCGATTCAAGAGGAATCAGCTTCTCCATCTTTGGATTCGGGAACCGCCAGCCAAGCGCTGTGTCGTACGCCGTCATGTTTCCAAATAAAGCCTGCCCGCTCACGTTTTTCGGCACAGCATACGGTGCACGCGTCATTGATTCGACTCCGCCTGCAATGACAACCTCGCAGTCGCCGCTCCAAATGGCTCTGGTTGCTTGGTGAATGGCATCCATGCTTGAGCCGCACAGCCTGTTAATCGTCGTTGCAGGAACGCTTTGAGGAAATCCCGCCAGCAGAACCGCCATCCTACCCACGTTGCGGTTGTCCTCGCCCGCCTGATTTGCGCAACCCCAGAACACATCTTCCACCAGTTGAGGGTCGAGTTTTGTTCGCTCAACGAGTTTCTTCAACACATACGCACTCATGTCATCGGGACGAATGTCTTTCAGGACTCCGCCGTACTTGCCGATGGGTGTCCGAATCGCATCAACGATAACAGCCGTGTTTCGACCTGGTGCCATGCTCATACTGTTTCTTGCGGCGGATTTTGTCGCAGGAAGGACTCGAGCTTAAACTTGTCGCTCGTGGAAAACAAAAGATAAAAGCTGAACGCCGTGAGGATCACATTTTCCACCAGCTTCTCCCAGTTGATCCTGCCGACTGAGGGATCCTGGGAGAAACAGCCGCACGCAATGTCCAAACCTCGTGCAAGAGCTGAAGCCACAGCGATCAGAAACACCGCAGATAGGGCAGAGGCGATCAAGGCGCTTCCGCGGAAGAACACGCCGACGAGAATTCCGAGGCCGGCAAGGAGCTCGACCCACGGCAGAACCGTCGCAACGGACAATTCCAGTCCATTGGGGATGATTTTGTAATTGGAGATGGACGCGGCGAACGTGTCGGGTAATGAAATCTTGTCGACGCTTGCAACAATGAACAACATGCCGGTGAAAACACGGACGGCGATCACGATGTAATCGTTCTCGAGAAATCGTTTCATGGCGATTGTTCCACCGGAAGTCCGTGGGATTTCCATTCCTGCCAACCGCTGAAGAAGATCTTGACGTTCGTAAAACCCGCCTCGAAGAGCTTGGCCGCAAGTTGCATACTCGAATTACAGTCTACGCCGTCGCAATATGTAACGAGCAACTTGCCTTTCGGCATTGCAGCGAGAATGCTTCTGCTCTCCTCGAAGGTGTTCAAAGGGATGTTGAGAGACCCGGGGATGTGACCCAGCTTGAATTCATATGGATGACGTGAATCGAGAAAAAGAACTTTCGAATCGTGAAGAGTTTTTGCCTCCTCAAAAGAAATCACTGAAGGCGCCGTGTTCGCAATCGCCACAGCAGAATCTTTCGCACGAAAAAGACCTTTCTGGCTGACGGCGGAATAGGAAAGACCCAGCACCGATGATGCAAGGATAATAAGGAGGGATTCTTGGGCCGCCTGACGAAACAAGTTACTGCTCTTTGACGCCGATGTACGAGACTTTGATTTCGATTTTTGGCTGATTATTGCTGTCCGTGTGCATGACGACGCTTTCGAAAGCGTAACCCTGTTTGTCGGGTTTCACGGTGATCGTGAGGGTCAGCGTATCGGACGGTTCCACGGCTGACTTGTCAGAGGTTGCTTTGATGTTCTTCGAAGTCGTTTCCACATCCTTCACTTTGATAGACTTCTGGGTGATATTTTTGAACGAAATCGTTTGCGTGATTTCCTTGCCAAGCGGAACTCCGCCAAGTGGGATCGAGCTGAGTGCCGATGTCGGCTGAAGCTCCTCCCGGACATCCGCAAAAATTTTTACGCTTAGCTCCTGAGCCGTCGGGTCGTTGGTCGAGATGAACACGTATTTTTCGGTCTTGCCCCGAAAGCCGGCGACGGCAGTGAATTCGATGTCTATGTAATCGGATTTGCCCGGCTTGATCTGGTCTTGAGGCTTCCGGACAGTCGTGCAGCCGCACGAAGGCTGCACGTATTTGATCTGTAACGATTCCGTCCCGATGTTTTTGATGGTGAACCTACCGGTCTTGGAACTCCCGCTGTACAACATGCCGAGGTTCAATTCCATCGGGTCGATGGAGAATTTTGGCTGTGCGGAAAGCAACCCTGCCGAGAAGACCAGCATCACAAAAATCAAAGCGCGTTTCATACAATAACTTCCCCTATAAAAGGCTAGTTGCGGGGTCTTCCCATCATCTGCATATCCATCTTCTGCCAGCCTTCTGGCACTTTGAACAATGCTGCATCCAGTTCTTTCTTTTCGATTTTCGTTGCTTCCAATCTTGATTCCTCTTTGCCGTCAGCTCCGAGCGATACCACGCGCATCGGGAAGTAACCTTTTGTCCGGAACTCCTCTTCCCACGCTGCAGGTGTTTGACCGCCACCGCCCATGCCACCCCGCCTGCCTCCGGGTCCGCCGCCTGGCCCGCCCATTCCTGGACGCGTAAATGTGCCGAGTCCCTTCGCAGCCCACATTTCTGTTTCGCCTTTTTCGCCTTTCATGATGAACTGCTCGCAATCGTAGCCGAGTATCTTTTCAGTTTTTCCGGTCTTCGTGATTTCGGATTTCTTTGCATCGCCCGCGGGCTGAGCCGGGACATCCATCGAACGTTCCATGTAGGATTGCATTTGTGGCATGAGTATGATCGTCTTTTTGTTCTTTGAATCCATAATCATGGTCATTTCGCCCCGCGGAGATTGCATTTCCATTCGAACGAGGTCTCCCTTCACGAGGTACTTCACCGGCATGGAGGCCTCCTGGTTCGGGCCTTTCATTTGCATTTCGATCACGCCCTCGAACGATTGCGCCGCCGCGAGCGAAAAAAAGCCGGCAGAAACGAAAACTATTTCCGCGATTTTCCTTAAAGTACTCATACGTGAACTCCTCATTTGAAAGTGGATTGCTGTGATCTATTACTTTTTGTCGATTTGAGCGAGCACTTTGTTTGCGGCAATCGCCTTCGCCCATTGTTCCACTTCTGCGGAAGGTCCCGTGAACTCAATCGTGGCGTTCAAGACGCCTGTCTTGCTTTTGATTCCTTCTTGCGGTAATGCAAGGTCGACCCTGGAGAGCTGCTTTGTGTCCTTTAGTGAAACCGGGTCAAAATATACGGCAATCCTGATTTTTTCGTCTGCCTCGTTTTCTTTGAACTTCAGAGCGAGGACTCCCGGTTTTTCGAAAACGACGGCGTCGGGGTCGATGGTCTGGCCCGGGTTCGAATTGAATGAGATCGATACATTGATCGGCTCTTTCTTTGCCTCGATCACTTTGACCTGTGCCTCTCCCATTTTCTTTTGCATTTCCTGAGCGAGTTTCCCTAAGGCCTCATAGTTGCCCTTTGCCTGGGCCTCTGCCATCTTTTTTTCGTAATCCTCCGACTCTTTTTCAGTCTTCTTTTGAATTTTGTCCGCACCGCCTCCGAATTTCACTTGAGCCGAAGCATGCACCGGCCAATACATGCTGGTGTTACCGACTTTGGAAAAATCTGTGGGAAGACTAAAATCCTCATCTTCTTTGACATACCCTTTGGGAGGCTGCCCCAAGGCATCAACGATTGCAACAAGTTTCTTCTTGATCACGGAGACTTCGTCACGCGTGAGGTTACTCGGTTGCGCACCAAGAATTGCAGAACCGACGAGAAGAAAACTGAGGGTTTTGAATATGCGAGTCATTGTTGTTCTCCCGAAATCATTGTGCTTCATTCTTTTGATTTGAAATCAGTTTCGCTTCCACCATTCGCCGCTTTCGGCCATCTGCTTCAGGAGCGGGGAAGGGCGATACCGCTCCTCACGAAGGTCGTTATGCAAGGCATCGAGAACAGCATAAACTTGTTTCATTCCAATTTTCTCAGCCCACTCGATGGGTCCCAGCGGATAGTTGACGCCGAGTTTCATCGCCGTATCGATATCACGCGGGGAGGCGACGTCTTCCATGAGCGCAAAAGCTGTCTCGTTGATCAGTTGGCACAAAATCCTCGGCAGTACCATGCCCACCCGGTCCTGGACAATCTCCGTTTGCTTGTTGAGCGAGGCAAAGAATGTTGTCACGACTTCAAGAGTTTCCTTCGGCGAGAAAACCGTCGGAGCGACTTCAACCATCGGTCTTTGAGCGAGCGAGGGAAGGGCGCTCAAGCCAACCAACCGGTGCCTGCCTTTTATCCAACCCGCTTGCTCCGTCGCAGCAACGGCGACCGATGAGCTGAGAATCGCACTCGTTGCGGGAAGGCTCTGGTCGAGTTTCTCCAGGTTTTTTCTCTTGGCCGCAAGATCTGTATTTGTTAGCTCAATACCAAGCGAGCAGTTCTTTGGGACGGATTCCGATACTTTTATTCCAGATTTCGATTCCAGCCTGGAAGGAGGATTGGAATTCCATGAGACAACGACTTCGTAGCCGTGGCTCGAACAGATTTCTGCATATTCTTCCACCATCGGCGCTTCACCGATAATATAGATCAGCGCCTTTTGCTCCTTCGCAGTTTTCAGTTTTTTTGCCATTTGGTCAGTCAGCTATTTCAACAGCCATTTTTTTACTTCTTTTCGTATTGATAGAACCCTCTACCCGTTTTCTTTCCCAGCATCCCCGAATCGACCATTCTTTTTTGAATCGGATGCGGACGATACCTGGGTTCACCGAAAAACTGGTCGTGGATCGACTCCGTCACCGAGAGGTTGATGTCTAACCCGATCAAATCCATCAGTTCGAACGGCCCCATCGCAAATCCGCCAATGGTCCTGGCAATCCTGTCGATCTGTTCCACCGAAGCCACGTTTTCGCCGAGAAGCCGGAGCGCTTCTCCATAGAACGGTCTTGCGACTCGATTGACGATAAAACCCGGCGTGTCCTTCACCGAAACGGGTGTTTTGCCCAACTGTTTTGCGAATTCCAGCGCATTTCTAAAGACCTCATCGGACGTCTGCTGGCCGCGTACGACCTCAACGAGCTTCATGATATGAGCTGGGTTAAAAAAATGCATTCCGACGACGCGCTCAGGCTTTTTCGTCGCAGAGGCAATCGCGGTAATCGAAAACGAAGAAGTATTTGATGCGAGAATCGTTGTGGGTTTGGAATCCGCTTCGAGGTGCTTAAACAGGTCTTTCTTGACCCGCAAGTCTTCGATAACGGCTTCGACAATGAGTTCGCAGTGGCCAAGGTCGGGCAGGTTCGTACGCGGGTGAATCCTCCCAAAGGCTTCGGTTGTCTCGTCCAGCGTCAATTTGCCTTTTTGAACGCCCTTCTTGAAATCTTCTTTGATGCGTTCGAGGGCCCTTCGCAGGAGCGTGTCGTTGATGTCATAGAGCAAGACATCGACTTTTGATAAGGCTGCGACCTGGGCGATACCTGCGCCCATCGTGCCGCCACCAACTACACCGAGATGTTTGAACATGGAAGGGTCAACGAATGCGTTTCAAAAAAATAATGAAATAGGGCAAGAAAAACAAGAAAGGGAGTGTTATTTCCCTTTAAACTGTGCCGGGCGCTTTTCCAAAAACGCTTGCACGCCTTCCTTGTGGTCCTCAGTGAGAGAAGCGATTTCCTGGATGTATGCCTCGTAGTCGAGGAGTGAATCGAGGTCCGAGGAAAGAGCCTTGTTGAGCGTACGCTTGATCAAGCCGATGGACTTGGTCGGCGCCTTTGCAAGTTTCCCGGCTAACTCCATCGTAGTTTTTTCAAGTTCTGCAGCGGGAACAACTTTGTTTACCAACCCCACGCGCTCCGCCTCCGCCGCGCCGATATCGTTGCCCAGTGCCGCGTATTCGAACGCTTTCGCCATGCCGACGAGGCGGGGGAGGAACCAGTGTGAGCCCGTATCGGGCACGAGCGCTATACGGATGAATACTTCGATGAGTTTTGCCGACTCTGCCATTATGCGCATATCGCAAGCAAGGGCCACACTCATTCCGGCACCGGCGGCGACTCCGTTGATCATGCCAATAATGGGTTTTTCCATGTTTCGCATTCTGCGGACAAGAGGGTTGTAGCTTTTCTCCAAGGATTCCTTCAGAGAGCGCCGCGTGTCTTTACCTGAATGTTCCTTCAAGTCTTGTCCAGAGCAGAACGCTTTGTCGCCGGCTCCACGAAGAACGATACAGCGCACATTCGGATCTTTTTCCGCTTCCTTCAAAGCGTCGTAAAGTTCTTTTTTCATTGCTTCGTTGAAGGCGTTGTAGACGTCAGGACGGTTGAGGGTAATAGTGAGGACGTTGTTGAAAAGCGTGTAGAGAAGAGTATTATAGGAAGTCATCGGTTATTCTTCCGGTTTGTTTTCGATAAGTACAATTCTGCCGTCAAAATCAGTTACGACAACACGATTCGAATCAATTGGTGCAACCGTATTAATAATAGTGTTCCCAATCTTGTGCTGCCACCGGATGACTCCGGTTTTGGCATCCAGGGCAAACACAGTTCCATTCTTGTGTCCGAAAAAAACCGTTCCATCTTTCTCCATCGGCATCGATGGGTCAATATCGTATCCGTAGCTGCAATGAGTTGCCCAAACGAGCTGCGCGGTCGCAGAAGTCGAAGAAAAGGCAAAGAGGGTGTCGTTCATACCCTTTGCATACACTCGGCTTCCGTCTTCAGAGATACCAATCGCCTCCCGCACCTGGTGAGCCTTTGTGCGCCACAGCTCCTGTCCGGTGGAAATGTCGATTGAAGTCATTGCACGATCGGGCGCGACAATGAAGACCCTGCCTTCCGACGCCACAGGCCAGCACGCGGCGGGGGAGAAACCCCGGCCAGCGTTTCCGTTCGACCACTTCCAGGAAAGTGAACCGTCTTCGATGTTCAGTCCGTACAAAAACGAATCCCACGCCCCAAACACAACTTTGTTTCGATAAACGAGAGGCTTCGTCTCCACGAATGCGCCCACGCCGCTGAATTGCCATCGGAGCCTGCCGTTCGAGAGATTTAATGCCCTGAATTTCCCGTCGCTCGATCCGATATACACAACGCTTTTGGAAATCGTCGGACAGGCAACGACCGCCCCTCCAGTTTTATATTTCCATATCAAATTGCCATCATCAATGTCGAGACAATACACATACCCGTCGGATGAGCCGAAGACAACTTTCAGGTTTTCTGTCGCCGGAGTTGAATAGACTGACCCGCCTGCGGCGAACTCCCAATGCTTATCGCCGGACTCAGCAGAATAGCAGGCGAGGATGCCCCCGCCGTTGCCCACGATAACATGATCCCCCCAAACCGTCGGAGCAGAAGCGATGGTGAACCCTGTCTCGATTTTCCAGGCAGGCTGCACAGCCGGATATTTCGAATTGATAGTAAAATCAGGTCGAAGATACGTCGTCGTATCGTCGGAGTAATCTCGCTTCCCAAGTGGAATTCCATGCCATCCAAGCTTCGTCGCAATGCCGGGCGTCCGTTCGAAAAAGAACATCGAGTCGCTTCGCAGGCTTACGATGTTATATCCCCCAGGTTCCCTGACCGTGTGGAGATTTGACCGGCCCATGATGCCGGGGATGCCTTCGAATTCAAGAACTTTGTTCCGGTGTCCGTGTCCGCACAGAACTGCTTGCGTGTTGCGGCGCTTGAGCCGCTGTGTCATTTCGTACCAATTGTCGATCTGCGAGTCGAGAGGGTAATGCGTCACAAAGAACAAAGGTTGCTCGTCGTCTTCCAGGTTTGTCAGTACGGAATCCACCCATCGTAAATCCTCCGGCGCAAAATGTCCGTCGCCCATTCGCATGATCGGACCTTGATGCACACCGAAGAACTTGAACCCCCCGTAGTCGAAAACAAAGCGGTCTGCGCCGAACACGTGTGAGAACTTCGTATTGCCGGACTCCGACCATTTTGTATCGTGGTTGCCGGGGACGATGTAATACGGTTTCGTGAGACTGTCGAGGATCGATTTTGCCAGTTCAAACTCAGCATTCCAGCCCATCTCGGTGATATCGCCGGAGAGAATCACAAACGCGATACTGTCTATTCTATTGATGTCGCGGACGGAAGCGCGGAGGTCTTCAGCACCGGGAATACTACCAATGTGCGTGTCGCTCAGCCAGGCGAATGTGAACGGGAGGGGTTGGGCTGTGGAAAGACCGGCAGCGCAAAAAAGAAGCAGCAGGAACGGCCGCATTCACTCGTCCTTTGTCCCCTTTAGTCTTTTCTTCTTTTTCCCGGCGAACTTGTCGACGAAGTCTCCAAGCAGCTTGCGCCAATCTTTATCCTGAGGATGGCCTCTGGGAGGTTGAGTTGGCAGATCTTCTTTTCGCTGTTGGGTGCGGGGCTTTTGTTCTCCCCGGCTTTGCTGTGAATAGGGTCGAGAATACTTCCGGTCGCGCTCGGGACGTTGTTGCGGCCGGCCCGGTCTGCCATGCGGGCGAGGGCGAGGCTCCTGTCCGCGCGGCGAAGTCTGATTATCAATTCGGCGGGGCTGTTGATGCTGCGAAGGCCTTGGACGATCCGGGTGTTGTCTTTGCGAAGATTGGGTATGTCTGGGACGATGCGGCGGTTGCTTATGCGGGGTTGGCGTATGGGGGGCAACTTCCGGAGCTTTTGCGTAATCGAAACCCGGGAATTTTTTCAGCTCGTATCGCTTGGATGTGAACCGTTCGAGTTTTTTCAGATAATCCATTTCGTCCCGGCCGACGAATGTGATGGCGTCTCCCGAAGCGTTGGCCCGTCCCGTCCTTCCGATGCGGTGGATATAATCCTCGGGGAACGAAGGGATGTCGTAGTTCACGACGTGCGAAATCCCTTCCACGTCGATTCCTCGTGCGGCGACGTCTGTCGCGACGAGAACTCTGAATTGTCCCTGTTTGAAGCCGTCCAATGCCCGCTGGCGTTGGGCCTGAGTGCGGTTGGAATGTATCGCCACAGACTTGATCCCGCGCCGCTCCAGACGATGAGAAATCTTGTCCGCTCCGTGTTTTGTGCGTGAGAAGATGAGCACAGAGTCCATTTTCAGCGTGTCGAGCATATGAAAGAGCAGGTCCATCTTTTTTTCCTGTGGTGCGGAATAGAAATGGTGCGTCACGGATTCCACCGGAGACCGTTGCTCCCCTATCTCGATGAGTACCGGATGTTTTTGAATGGCAGACATAAGCTCCCGCACTTCTTTGAAAATCGTAGCGGAGAACATCATCGTTTGCCGGTCTTTCGGAGTGTATGAGACAATGCGTTTGACATCCTGGATAAAGCCCATGTCGAACATCCTGTCGGCCTCGTCCAATACGAGGACATCGACCCTGGAGAGGTTCACATGTTTTTGCTGAAGAAGGTCGAGCAGTCTGCCCGGCGTCGCGACAACCATATCCACGCCCCGATGGAGATGCTTAATCTGGTTCTGCATGTTGGTCCCGCCATAGATCGCAACAGTTCGGGCATGCACAAAGCGGCCGTACGTGCTGATGGAATCTTCAATCTGTTGAGCCAGTTCTCTCGTCGGCGTGAGAATGAGAGCCCTGATGTGATGCTCTTTTTTCTGCGCATCCGTCCGTTGGACGAGCCGGTGGAGGATTGGGAGGACGAAGGCAGCGGTTTTTCCCGAGCCCGTTTTGGATGTCGCGATGATGTCCTTGCCCTCCAACGCGATGGGGATGGCGCGGGATTGAATCTCTGTGGGAGCTGTGTATCCCGTGGCAAGAATTCCTTGCAACAACGGGTCTGAAAGGCCTAACGTTTTAAAGGGCATATTCCTACTTTCGTTTCAGCGTTCGAATGTGACCAACAACATCATTAAGCTGCTCTGATGTCAGGGTTTTGGCGAAACTCGGCAGGCGAAGATTCGGCTGGCCGTTAGCTACAAAATTCTTGAGTGTTTTATCGTCGATCATGTTGTTTCCAGAATTCAGAAGCGACGCATCTTAATCAGAAACAACAGAGCAGATGCGTCGCTTCTGCTGTTAATCAAATAAAAACCGCTTTAATGCCACATCTATTTTCGGAGTTGGTTCATAGTTCATTACGAATTTCTCATAGTCGGTTGGGCTTGTAAAGTGACTCCTTACAAAACTTAAGTCTACGAGTGCCCCGTGACGTTTTTCAATCCATTCCTGATAGTTTGAAAACTCCCAATCACCGGGATTTATAACCAGACCTGAATCGACCGGATTGCGATGTATATAACGGCAGAGATGAAATAAGTAATCCTCGCTGTCAACATGTTTTGCTTGGAATGGCCCCTCAAAGAGTGTCCCGGTTCTACTGTGGGCTTTGTTAAACGCTTTGACATAACTTGTAAAAACCGAC
>JANOGR010000048.1:0-2259 GCA_031406095.1 Ignavibacteriales bacterium | reverse complement strand
CGCCTTCTTTCGTAACAGCGTTGACAAGACCCGAGCGAACGTTCCCGTATTCTGCGTTGAAGCCTCCGGTTTGAATCTGATATTCTTGAATCGAAGTGAGGGCAATACCTGTGTAAGGAGTATTGTCGCGCTCGTCGCGGAGCGTGAAGCCGTTGACCTGAAAAGCCAGTTGGTCGCTCGTGCCGCCGCGGACACTCAAGCCTTGTATCCCAGCTTGAAGGCCGACAATACTGGCAACGCTGATAACCGGAAGGTTTTCAACTTCACTTGTGTTGAGCGTGGCGCGGCTTGCCGACACATCCCGCTGAACAACTGGCCGAGTGGCTATGACAACGACTTCTTGAGCGCTAATCGCAGCCTCGGTCATAGAAAAGTCAACAACCGTCGTCTGGTCAATCGATACCCGTACGTTCTCAACTACAAGAGGTGCATAGCCGATATAGGAAGCTCTTACCTTAAAGGAACCTGGCTGGACATTCAGGATAACATAGTAGCCGTCAACATTTGTGGAGCCACCGATGGGCTGGCCTTCAATGGTGACATTGACGCCGATGAGCTTTTCGCCGGTTTTTGCGTCAGTAATAGTACCGGTGATTTTCCCGGTAGTACCTGTGCCGAGCAGATTCGAAGAAAAGAGGCAGGAAAACAGTAAACAGACAGAAATAACCCTCATCAGAACACTCTCCCGTTTTAGTTTGAAGTCAAGCTTGTGAGCGGGCCAGGAAATTGAGGTTAGAGATCGCTTACTTCACGCGGGAATATTGGAAATGTTTGAAGTAATGTCAAGAATTTGTTGCTTGATCGTCGATTCTTGAGCGAGTGTAACTCATTAGGAAAGAGATAATGAGAATTGTTTGTCGAACTTATGTCGTTTTCAGCGTGAATCGCCTGATGGCAGGGTGCGAATTCAGTTCTTTTTGATAGATTTCCGTCATCATTTCCACTGACCCTCATTAATACTTCCCTCCCCCCACCTGCACACCCTCCTGCAATGCTTTCTCGTATGCAGCCTTATAATCCCTGATTCCTCTGAACAAGGATTGAGCTATTTTCTGCTGTCCGTCGGAACTTTTCAGAAATTTTTCTTCCTTCCGATTTGACAGGTATCCGGTTTCAACCAACACGTTAGGCATTGAAGCGCCCACGAGGACGTAGAACCCCGCCTGCTTGACTCCGCTGTTTTTCAAGGTTGAATGCTTCGCCATCGAAAGCGCAGCCATCTCGGCAAACTGTTCGCTGTGTTTCATGTAGCCGCTTTGAGCCATCGTGACGAGGATGAAATTTTCCTCGGTCAGCTTCTGGTAGCGTTGTTCGTAGCCTTCTTCCAGCTGGATTACGGAGTTCTCGCGTTCGGAGATCTCAATTGCTTCCTCCGTTTTGCCGGGACGCAGAAGATAAATCTCGAACCCGTGTGCGTTCGAGGGTTTTCGTTCCACCGAATTGCAGTGAATGCTGACGAACAACTTCCCTTCGGCTTCGTTAGCAATTTGCGTACGCCGATACAGTTCTATGAACTTGTCTGTCTTTCTCGTATAAACCACTTTTGTATCCTTGAGGTTTAACTCCAACAACTTGCCCAGCTTGAGCGCGACACCCAGCGTGATATCCTTTTCAAACGTTCTTGTCACGCCCAGCGCTCCCGGGTCTTTTCCACCATGGCCTGCATCAATGACAATAACATCCAGTTTCCAGCGACTGCGCTCCCGCTCAAGGTTCTCCCGGATAGCTTTTTGCCGCTTCTTCTCAATCTCCTCTTTTTCCGGCGGGGAGAGAGTTCGGAGGGCAATCAACAGGTCATGGGATCCGGGTTCGTTCACGATCTCCGCCTGCACAACGTCGGGAGCGACTTTAAAAGTGAGCTGGACAGAAGTAGGAGACTGGAATGTCAGCAAGCCCCGGACCGCACCGAGAAATTTGGTTCTACTCAGGGCAATGGTATCCGCGTTTACGTTCGCAATGGTCACGAACAGCCAGCCATCTGGCTTGAGCCAGGCTTCGACGTCGTCGATCTTCTTCATTGCATGGACAGTGACCAGATAGCCGTTGGACTTTCGCTCGATGCTGACTCCCGTTATGTCGAACGGGCTCGATTCATCGACGGGGCCGAGGATGATGGTCTGCGTGCTACTGTCGAACTCGGCGCCACCAGGCCACATGTTGTCGAAAAAGGAAATGAACGGCCCAAGCGGGGCATAGTAGGTTTTATCCTTGAGGAGGACTCCCCGGGGCATTTGGTAAACGCTCGATGAACTCGACCCA
>JANOGR010000041.1:0-2451 GCA_031406095.1 Ignavibacteriales bacterium | reverse complement strand
ACCACATGCT
Organism: Ignavibacteriales bacterium; assembly: GCA_031406095.1. Lineage (GTDB taxonomy): Bacteria > Bacteroidota > Ignavibacteria > UBA10030 > UBA10030 > JANOGR01. The sequence goes on along the minus strand of JANOGR010000041.1, from coordinate 2,441 downwards.
TCCCTGCCGGGTCATTGCCGCTTCGGACAAGAAGTTCCTGAATCCCAACAGGTGTGCAAGGCTTCAAGGTATCTTCGCCGACCACAAGTTTGCCCACGTTCACAGGGTGGAACCCGTCAACGTCTTTTCTGGGGTCAAGAGCCTCGATGACCTTTTGTTCGCTGATATGCTTCGGAAGGGGCAGCTGAACTAGGATGCCGTGAATCTTTGAATCCTTGTTGAATTCTTGAATCAGTTCAAGCAGCTCTTGTTCGGAGATCGTGGCGGATTTTCGTTCTGTCACGGAGTAAAAGCCCATCTCCTCGCATGCTTTTCCCTTCATACGAACGTACACCTGGGAAGCCGGGTTTTCACCGACGAGAATGAAGGCAAGCCCCGGAGTGATACGCCTGGTTTCCAAAAGCTTCAGCGTGGCTTTCTTGACTTCAGCTTTAATCTCTTCTGCGATTTTTTTTCCGTCTATAATTTGGGCAGACATAACTCAGCTTGCACTCACTTCAATTGAGGTTGGGGGTTTGGGATTTGAAAAGCGTTCAGTATTCATTATTGGAAGTTGGGCATTCAATATTCAACCAAAGCTGGGAAAAATCACTTGTTCAATCTTGGTCGCTTTCCCCGTTTCCGTATCGACTTGGATATACACAGCGCACATCCGCACATCATGCTCGGCTATCTCAAACTTGTAAGGCGTCTGATGGATGAAGCGACGAATGGCGATTTCTTTTTTCATACCGATCACCGAGTCGTACGGACCTGTCATTCCCACGTCGGTGATGTAGGCCGTTCCATTCGGAAGGATGCGGGCGTCGGCGGTCGGTATGTGTGTGTGCGTCCCCACGATTGCACTCACGCGGCCGTCCAGATGCCAAGCGAAAGCCATTTTCTCGGCTGTCGCTTCGGCGTGCATATCGATGAGAATCACCTTTGTTTCATTTGCGATCTTGCTCACGGCCCAGTCTGCAGATTTGAACGGGTCGTCAATCGGCTGCATGTACGTGCGTCCCTGGACATTCATGACTCCAACGCGTCCCTTTTCTTTCAGGTCGTACACGACAAACCCGTAACCCGGATTCTCTCGGGGATAGTTGAGGGGCCGGAGCAAATTCCGTTCCTTTTCCAGCAGTTTTTTGACCTGCCACCGGTCCCACAAATGATTTCCCGTCGTGATCACGTGGACTCCCAAACCGAACAGCACCTTTGCATCTTCCTCTGAGATACTCTTGCCTTCCGTCGTGTTTTCACCGTTCACAAAGCAAAAGTCGATTTCGTATTTCTGAATGTACTGTTTAAGGACAGTCGTGACGAGGTTCAGACCTGGTCTTCCGTTGATGTCTCCGACAAAGAATATGTTGAGGTGTTTTGGCATTTGAACAGAAGGCGGGCGTTCACGCCGTCACGAAGCGCGGGAAATATAGATGAAATTGCCGGGAAAGAAAAGAAAAAAAGCCGCACGGGGGGCGGCTTTTGAGGTGTTGAAACTAAGGTCTTCTACAATCTTGTCTTCATGATCCGTCGAAAGACAAACCGGTCAACCACTCCAAGAGCCAGCAGCGTCATGAGTGAGAAAACGAAGAGCTTGCCGGTTTTGTTCGATGCCGGTGTTACTTTCACCGAGATCTGGCGCGTTTGCTCTCCTGCCGATTGCTTGAGCTTCGCGTAAGCATCCGTGAAGATTTTTGTCATGGCGGAAAACTCCGGACTCTCGGTGACCTTGAAACCCGATTTCGCAGATATCGCATATCCAAGGATGCCCAGCACGAGCATCATGGAAAAAATGTTGGCAAGGTTATTCAGGATTGTCGTTGCCCACGTACTTTTCGGTTGAGGCGCCACCTTGGCCATGACGGTTTCGATGAATCCCGGGGAGGTTTTGTAGACATTCTGCCGGCCCGCTTTGACGAGCCTCTTGTGCAACTCCGCTTCCCGTCTGCACCGCTCACACACGGCAAGATGGCTTGTGCATTGCGCTTGTGAAGCATAGTCTGCAGTTCCGTCAACGTACTGCAGGATTTGTGTCATCGTCAGGTGGGTCATGCTACTTTCTCCTTCCGGACAGCACCGGTCTCCTTCATTTTCACCAGAACGGCGTCACGCAGCATCGTTCGCGCCCGAAACAGCCTGTTCTTTACCGTACCGAGCGGGACGCCGGCTACTTCAACAATTTCGTCGTAACTCATATCCTGGACCAGGAACAACGTGAGAATCGACGCATAAGCCTGCGGAAGTTTTTCTATTTCCCCGTGAACGATATTTTGGAATTCACTGGACTCAAAGGCAACGTCGGGTGTGGGTTCATCCGCCGGCAATTCCAGAGACTGGTTCTCGTTCTCTCCCAGCGATACGGAAAACTCCTCTTTTTTCTTGCTTAAGTTCGTCGCACACACGTTAAAGACAATCCTGTAAAACCACGTTGAAAAACTCGATTTCCATTCGAACCTCGG
>JANOGR010000013.1:0-4696 GCA_031406095.1 Ignavibacteriales bacterium | reverse complement strand
AGCGCTCTTGAAGGGATCGACCCCCATCCCTTCGGAGCGCTGATTTTTTCAGACGGCGAATTCCTTCGCCGCTTTCACGGGTTCCGCGCATAGGCGGGATTCCGGAGGCGGAACAATCCTACCATAGTGATCCTCAATGCCAAAGTCCACTACCGTGGAGGTGTTACTTTTCCCGCTCTTGGATTCCGCTCTCTTAGCGGGATTCGGAAAGCGGAACTTTCCGAAAAAGAAGAACACACCCCTACACCCCTCTCTCAACGCTCTTGCCCACACACGAGAGGGGACCGTGTAAAACTTGAGATTTCAAACAACGCGCTGGCAGTCCCCGCCGTGTGATGGAATGTGGGTAAGGGAGAGGGGATAAAGGGGTGTGTTGCTTTGTCTTTCCCCGAAATTTCGGGTAACCGTGGAGGTCGGAGCGCTGATTTTTTTTGGCCCACCAAAGCAAGAATGATCACCCTGAGCGAAGTCGAAGGGTGCACTCGAACCAATGCATGCTTCGACTCCGCTCAGCATGAACGGTTTTTTTCTTTTGAACAAGGGCACCCGAAATCGACGGGCGCTGATGTTTTTTAGCCTGCGAATTCCTTCGCCGCTTTCACGAAATCCCTGAACAGCGGGTGGGGGTCGATGGCTCGAGATTTCAACTCGGGATGAAATTGTCCGGCCACAAACCACGGATGGTCAGGAAGTTCGATTATCTCGACGAGGGAGTTGTTAGGGGAAACACCACTGAACGCCATGCCTCCGTCGGCCAGTTTTTTGCGGAACTTGTTGTTCACCTCATACCGATGCCGGTGACGCTCGTAAATCAGTTCTTTCTTATAAGCTTTGAACGCCTTGGACCCCTTTGTCAGCGCACACGGATAGGCTCCGAGCCTCATGGTTCCCCCCAGGATCTTGACGCCTTTCTGGTCGATCATGAGGTCGATGACATTATTCTTGGATTTCTTGAACTCTGTGCTGTTCGCGCCCTTGAGTCCACACACATGCCTCGCAAACTCGATCACCGCGCACTGCAGGCCGAGGCAAATTCCGAAGAAAGGTATTTTCTTCTCTCGAACATACTGTATGGCTTTGATTTTGCCTTCCACTCCCCGCTCGCCAAACCCGCCGGGAACGAGGAGGCCGGTAACATCGCGTAAATACTGCTCAGCTCCATGGTGTTCAACGTCTTCGGCTCGAATCCATTTCAGCTCGACCGCCACATCGTTCTCTGCTCCCGCGTGCACAAACGCTTCGCTGATGCTTTTGTACGAATCCTGTAATTCCGTGTATTTACCGCACACTGCGATTCGGACATTCCCCGCAGGGTTCTTGACCCGATTGACAAGCCGGGTCCAACGACGCAAATCCGGTTTGCCGCATTTGAGGTTCAGTTTTTCGATCACAATCTGCGGAAGCTTTTCCTTTTCAAAGATTAACGGGACCTCGTAAATGGAGCTGACATCCCTGCCCTCTACAACGGAGCCCGCCTCAACGTTGCAGAACAACGCGATTTTCTCACGCAACTCTCTCGAAAGAGGTTTTTCGGAGCGGCAAATCAGAACATCGGGTTGAAGCCCTATCTCCAGCAGCGTTTTGACGCTGTGCTGCGTGGGCTTCGTTTTCAGCTCACCAGCCGAACGGATGTAGGGCACGAGGGTCACGTGAATGCTGAGCGCGTTCCGGTGGCCCACTTCGAGCATAATCTGCCGAATCGCCTCCAGGAACGGAAGGCTCTCGATATCACCAACCGTGCCGCCTTCTTCTTTGATCACGTCGTCGTATTTGCCGGATTTGGAAACATTCCGGTTCCGCCTCTTGATTTCATCCGTGATATGGGGAACAACCTGAACCGTCGCTCCAAGATAGTCACCCCGCCGCTCTTTCGAGATCACCTCATAGTAGATCTGGCCAGTCGTGGCGTTGTTCTGGCGGCTCATGCTCTCATTCATGAAGCGCTCATAATGGCCTAAATCCAGGTCTGTTTCAGCGCCGTCATCGGTCACATAGACTTCTCCATGCTGAAACGGGTTCATCGTACCGGGGTCGACATTAATGTACGGGTCGAATTTCTGGATGGTCACCCGCAATCCACGGGACTTCAAAAGCATGCCCAGCGAGGAAGCGGCTATCCCCTTGCCCAGTGATGAAACGACGCCACCAGTGATAAAAATGTATTTGACGTGATTAGCCATGAGATGGTAGTGGATTGATTTTTAGTAAGAGATGTTACTCACTTTGGAAAAAAGTTGTATCAAAATCATATTTATTGCCACGAGCTTTAGCTCGTGGATTAGAAAGTCATTAACATTGCTGGGTTTTAACCCCCGATTTTCGTTCATTAAGTTTCACGACCTGAAGGTCGTGGCAATTTTTCTTCTCTGAGTAATATTCAGTTACTAAGTGATGAGTCATTGCTGAGCCCTCAGCAATGATACGACCCGGTCGGCGTCCTCTTGCGTGTCAACAGGGATGCTGTCATACTTTGTTATTCCGACCTTGATTTTGTAGCCATTCTCCAAAATCCTGAGCTGTTCCAGTTTCTCGGATTTCTCCAGGAGTGTCGGCTTCATCTTTGCGAACTTCACCAGGAAATTTCTCCGAAACACGTAGATGCCGAAATGTTTGTAAAAATGCTGATGGTTCAACCATCTGGACGCGTCTGCTTCATCTCGAACATGCGGGATGGCAGACCTTGAGAAATACAAACCATATCCATCTTTGCTTACAACGACCTTTACCACGCTCGGATTCACAAGCTCGTCACCCGACTCGATTCTCTTGACAAGAGTTCCCACGACAGCGTTTTTGTCTTTGAGAATCACACGGACAGCCTCGTCAATCATCTGAGGTGCGATCAAAGGTTCATCGCCCTGCACGTTCACAAAGATATCGGCTTTAATTTTCCCCGCCACCGCTGCAACGCGGTCACTTCCGCTTTTGATGGCCGGCGACGTCATCACCACTTCACCGCCAAAACTGCGAACCGCATCGGCAATTCTGCGATCGTCCGTCGCAACAACCACCCGATTCAGCAACTTTGCTTTTACGGCCTGTTCGTACACACGCTGGACCATCGGTTTGCCGAGCAAATCCACCAGAGCCTTCGCCGGCAAGCGCTGCGAGGCGTAGCGCGAGGGAATCACACCGACAACGAACGGCTTCTTCGCCATTTACTTTCCCGCCAGACTGCTGTCGGGCTGGTCGCCGATGACTTTGGGAACTTTGAAAAATTTGTCGGTCTTCGCGGGAGCGTTTTTCAGCGCTTCATCGGGCGAAAGGCCCTCCTTCACGACGTCGTTCCGGAATACGTTGCTGAGTTCGATAACTTGCGCAAGCGGCTCCACCTTGCTCGTGTCAAGCTTGTTCAATTGGTCGATATGACTCAGGATGTCATTCATCTGATGAGTGAACTTCTGTTTTTCCTCTTCCGTGAACTGCAAGCGGGCTAAGCGTGCAATGTATTCGACGTCCTTGATCGTTACTGCCATCCTGTTTCTCCTCGTTAAGACTGTTCTACAAAATCCCTGGCGATGATTTCACGAACCTGCTCCATCAGGGCAATCTCTTTGACTTTTCCCTCAACATCCTGCGTCGAAATCGGCTTGCCAATCACCAATTCGATATCCTGTGGATGGACCCGCAGTGAACCCTTGGGCAGGATTCGAAAGCTGTTGTTGATGACAACCGGAATCACGGGCACGCCGGCTTTTGCGGCGAGTGAAAAGGCTCCCATTTTGAAAGGCTGGAGCTTTCCATCCCGTGTCCGCGTTCCCTCCGCAAACAACAGCACAGACGTGCCGTCGCGAATCTTTTCAGCGGCTGCTTCCAGACTTCTTGCAGCGGCGATCGGGTTTGACCGGTCAATCGAGATATACCCGCCATATTTCATTGCCCAACCCCACAGAGGAATTCTCGTGAGCTCCTTTTTCACCACAAGCCGGATTTGATCCGGAATAAAAGAGATGACAGCCGGTATATCGAACATGCTGGCATGGTTTGCCACGTACACATACGTCGTCCCTGATTGAATGTGTTCGGCACCTCTCAAATGAACTTTGATGCCGTATGTCCACAGAACGAACTTTGACCAAGCCTTGCCGTTCGCATGAACGATCCTCCCATGCTTCTGGAAGGGAATGCCAAAACAAGCCATCAAGCTGAACGGAACCGCCGCCAATAAAACAAGAATTCCCTTTAAGAAGCTGATAATCATCCCCGCCACCGTTCTGCGGCCTGGATCCGCTTTTCAATCGACGGATGACTGTGGAAGAAAAACTCGATGAGTGGATGCGGCTCCGAATCGGCAAGGTTCACGCGGGCCAGTTTTCGCATCGCATTGATAAAAGCCTGCTCATTCCCCGCAGTTTGCAAGGCATAGGCGTCCGCAGCTCGTTCATGGGCTCTTGAGACCGCATTCGCAAGGGGCGTCGTTACCAGAGAATACAGGCTGAGCCACAATGCGAGAAGAGGCAACGCTGCCAGCTGATGCACAAAGGTGAACCCAAACCACGAAAGGCTCTCCTGATAAGCTTGTGCAGCCAAGAACAGGCCCAGGAAGGAACTCAGAGTTCCGACCGCAATCATCGTCCAATTGTGCTTCAATGTGTAGTGGCCCAATTCGTGTGCAAACACGGTCTCGATTTCCTCATCAGTGAAGTTCGCCACGAGTGTGTCGCCGAGAATGATCCTTTTTGATTTTCCGATGCCG
>JANOGR010000391.1:0-3618 GCA_031406095.1 Ignavibacteriales bacterium | reverse complement strand
GGCGGGCAGGCACGTCTTAAGCGGGAATCCAGAACGAGTGCCAACACAGCCATTGTGGTTAATGTAAGTGACATTATGTTTCGTGTTCTGCATTCCCAATTACAATCCGCGGGAGTGATAATTCTTCTTTTTTTTGCTTGTCATTCCCGCATGTCTTAAGCGGGAATCCAGAACGGGTGTTAACTTTGCACACCATACTATTTGTGAGCAGAAAACTTACTATGTTTACTAAGTGACGAGGAGATACTAGCACATCAATTCTCAACCACAATAGAAAGAAGTTCACATGGAATCATTTACTTTTTTGCGGCCGTTTGCGGATGGAGCAAACCGAAATATGACAAATTCAGAGGGATATAAGCATGGCGTCACGGCTTTGTATCAACTCGCCCGTTTGGCGCTACTCACCACTATAGTTTGCCTCATTGTTCTCCCTCATGCCAGCGCGCAGTTTGCTCAGCAAGGAAGCAAGCTTGTCGGAACTGGCGCTGTCGGTACTCCATCCCAAGGCCAATCTGTCTCCCTTTCCTCCGACGGCAATACCGCCATCGTCGGTGGATTTAGCGACAACACCTCTGCAGGAGCAGCGTGGGTGTTTACGCGATCGGGTGGAATATGGAGCCAGCAAGGAAGCAAACTTGTCGGCACAGGGGCTGTCGGCGGCGCACAGCAAGGTTATTCTGTCTCCATTTCCTCCGACGGCAACACCGCAATCGTCGGTGGAAATGCCGACAATAGCTTGAAGGGGGCAGCATGGGTGTTTATACGATCGGGCGGAGTATGGGCTCAGCAAGGAACCAAGCTTTTCGGCACAGTAGCTGTCGGCAATACGGCCCAAGGCTATTCCGTCTCCCTTTCCTCCGACGGCAATACCGCCATCGTCGGCGGACCTGGTGACAGCACCTTGAAAGGAGCAGCGTGGGTATTTACACGGTCCGGTGGATTATGGACACAGCCAGGAAGCAAACTTGTTGGCACCGGGGCCGTTGGTGCAGCATATCAAGGCTATTCTGTCGCGCTTTCCTCCGATGGTAATACAGCCATCGTTGGCGGGCGGACCGACAACAGTGATATAGGCGCCGCGTGGGTATGGACGCGAACAGGTGGAGTGTGGACACAGCAGGGAAGCAAACTTGTGGGCACTGGCACTTCAGGTTATTACCAAGGCACTTCTGTCTCTCTTTCTTCCGACGGCAGCACAGCCATCGTCGGTGGAGAGTCCGACAACGGCGGTGTAGGAGCAGCGTGGGTGTTTACGCGTTCAGGTGGAGTATGGACGCAGCAAGGGAACAAGCTTGTCGGCACCGGGGCCGTAGGTACTGCATCCCAAGGCAATTCTGTCTCCCTCTCCTCCGACGGCAATAAAGCAATCATCGGCGGATATGGCGACAACAGCCTTGCGGGAGCGGTGTGGGTATGGACGCGTTCGAACGGAGTTTGGAAGCAGCAAGGAAACAAGCTTGTCGGCGCCGGCGCTGTCGGTAATGCAACGCAAGGCGGCTCTGTCTCTCTTTCCTCTGACGGCAATACAGCCATCGTCGGTGGAGAATACGACAACGGTTTTGCAGGAGCGGTGTGGGTTTTCATCCCTGGAGGACCAAGGATATCATCTATAGCAGACATACCAGCCGACCAGGGAGGGAGAGTCAGAGTAACATGGGATAAGAGCTTCTGTGATGCTCTCGGTTCTTTCAATCAAATCACATCCTATGGCCTCTGGCGTCAAGTCCCTCCCGGCGGAGTGGCAACGTCCCCCGCTCCGATGTCTCTGGCAAAAGCAACGAACTTTACACTCGCGTCGACATATGATTTCATTGCTACAATCCCCGCGGTCCGGTTCGACTCGTATGCTTATGTTGCAAGTACCTTAACCGATTCAACACTTTCCGGCAGACATCGTTACACATACATCGTTAGTGCTCACACGGCCGACCCGACTGTCTTCTATATCTCAGATCCCGACAGTGGTTACTCAGTGGACAATCTTCCTCCGTCGACACCGCAGAACCCGTCAGTGCTCTCTCTTTCTGGAGCCCGCATCAGGGTTCAATGGGATCGTAACCGCGTCGATCCCGACGTGGACTTCTATTCTCTTTATCGGTCCGTCACAAGCGGTTTTCCGGTGAATCAAGCCACTCGACTTGCGACAACAGCCGATACGACAAAAACCGACTCGACGACGCTCAACGGTCAACAGTACTACTACCGCGTGACAACAGTGGATTTTCATGGAAATGAAAGTGCGCCGACGGCAGAACTCACGACGACTGCCGTCAGGGTGGACCGAGTGACGTCTTTCCCGGCGGAGTTTTCTTTGGAACAGAACTATCCCAATCCCTTTAATCCATCGACTGAAATCAAATTCTCGGTCGCTTCGACAGGCCGCGCGATGGTTTCGGTCTACAACCTCCTCGGCGAGCAAGTAGCTTCTCTGTATGATGGGAATGCTGAGGCGGGACAGTATTACAGTGTCATGTTTGACGGTTCAAAACTCGCGAGCGGTGCGTATCTTTACAGGCTGCAGTCGGGAAGTTTCGTTGAAACAAGAAAGCTGATGCTTGTGAAATAAATAAAAGACCGACGCCAAGGAGTATCAAGAAGCATCGTTTGTAAGATAAGAAGCAACCTTTCTTTCAAGTCTGTGATTATTTTTCTTGCCTCATGACCTCAACCATTCTTGACCGACCCGGCGCCCACTGGATCGACTGCGTCGAGCCGACAGTCGAGGAGCTGAAAACGCTCGCCGACTCGCACTCGATCCATAGCACCTCCCTCCAGGATTGCCTTCAGCCGGACCACCTGCCGAAGTACGAGAAGATCGGCCAGACGTCTTTCATCATTGTCCGCGCACACGACGAACGCTCCAAGCAAAACTCCCATACTGTGCATGAGCTGACTCGGAAGGTCGCTATGTTTTTCCACGGAGACTCGCTTCTTACCCTCCACCGGAAAGACCAGCCTTACCTGAAAACTCTCCGCGAGCGATGGTCTGCCGAACCTCCGAGCGGCGAAAACCCGGTCTTTCTCATTGTCTGCGATCTCCTGCAGGCGACGCTGGAAACGTATCACGAGCCTCTCCAGGCAGCCGAGACAAAACTGGACGAGTTCGAGGACAAAATATTTTTGCGAAGCGCAACAGTGTTTCGCCTTCGGGAGCTCTACGTTTTGCGGCGCAGGGTGACGGTGATGCTCAAAATGTTCCATCTTGCCAAGGAAGTGCTTTCCAGGCTGACCGCGGCAACGGAAGGGCATGCTCCGATTCTCCAGAATGTGCGGGAGGAACTGGAACGAGTCCAATTCTCAGCCGACCAACTGCTGGAAAGTGTGAACAACCTGCTCCACCTGTACTTGTCACTGCAGTCGCATCGCACGAACGAGGTGATACGGGTGCTTACGGTATTCTCCGTGTTTTTTATGCCGCTGACGTTCATCGTCGGCGTCTACGGCATGAACTTCGATGTGATGCCCGAGCTGCGCTGGCCGTATGGATACCTCGCGGTCTGGGGCTTTATGATCGCCGTGACCGGCGGCCTCTATTGGTGGTTCAGGCGCAAGGGTTTTTTCCGATAATCGAGCTTAAAACGACCCCTCCGTTCTCATGTTATAAGGCTTGGTGGG
>JANOGR010000357.1:0-2500 GCA_031406095.1 Ignavibacteriales bacterium | reverse complement strand
CCGGAATTCTCTGCTTCTCCCATACGGAGCCTGGCGACGATTGGCTGTTAGAGGATCAAGAACGAGCTAAGGGAACCCATGTTACGATGAGAATAAACACAGCATCCGACCGAATTCTCGAACAAGAGTTCAACAAGTATGCGACGAACGAATATAGCTTTTCGAGAACCCACATTCCTGTCAGTTTAGCAAGGATTGGTAAGGAAAACCTGATCTCGCGATCTCAGGCCAAAAGACTTCTAACGCGGTTTGAGAGATTTGAGGAGATAATCCTTGATTTCAAAGAAGTTGAAACAATAGGTCAATCATTCGCCGATGAGGTGTTCAGAGTTTTCTCGAATGAGCATCCTAAGCTTCAGATAATATCGATAAATGCCAATAGTCAAGTGAATGGGATGATCCTTCGAGCGAAGGAGACGACTTAACGAACCGGAATGGCGCCAACCCTTCGCGCTGCTTGCTTGAGTTCAACCAAAAAGAAATATTGTTCATCCTGAGCGGAGTCGAAGGATGCACCAGTAACGAGGCTACGTTCTTTCCTTCTTCTTGGAATGCGTTTCGTTTTTGCATTCGGCTAACTCATGCAAGAGCGTGAAATCGCCTCGAATCAGAGCTTCCTTCTTACTTCGGGTCCAGCCTTTGATTTGCCGTTCGACATCAAAGGCCTGATCGCTGTCAGGAAAATCGTCCGACCAAACGAGTTTTACCGGGCGTCTGGCGGCTGTATAGCCGTCGTAAACACCCGACTCATGTTCATGCATTCTGCTGTCAATGTCCGTCGTACTGCCGGTATAGTACGACCCGTCCGAGCATTTCAAAATGTAGACCCAGGATTCCAATTCAGTATTCTCCGGCTAAGTGCATGGTTCGACTCCGCTCACCATGGCTTAGTTTGTCTTTTTGGGTCGCGCCGGCTGTCGATCATGAGATATCTCTGCCTCGTGCAGCGTCCCGACGGCCAAGCTTGAGGAAGCCCGCATTCCTGAACTGCTCAAACGCCTCAGCTGAAAACTCAAACCGTTCGCCGCCTTTTGTAACGATGGCTTGCAGTTCCCCTTTGGAATTGTACTCGGCGTTTTCGATTCCAACCTCACGCGCCTTTTCCTGAACGTATGGCCAATTCTCGATCGTTATCTTCAAAGCTATTCCTCTTCACTGTTCACGGAGCTGGTTTGTGTTTGAGCGACTTTGGGTAGCCGGCTTACTTGGTTTTTGACTTTTTATACCGTCTGTAAAGCACCAAAGAAAGATACGCGAGAACAACCAGCAGAATCCAAACGGGTAGTCCGGCTATTGCGACAGCGATGAGGAATCCGAGAACATCTCCGATGCCGCTTACCCCCTGGCGAAAACCTTTGACGATTTTGGAAACAAATGTTCCAGCGTTGATTGAGAAGTCATAGCGATGCTCCTGGATCTTTAACGAAATTGTCGATAATTCGACCTGGACAGCAAGAAACCGCTTTCTCCCTTGCAGGATTTCGATTTCTTCCCTTACACCGGCAAGCGACTTCTCGACTTCAAGAATATCCTTTGTCGTCCGGGCGGTCTTGAGGATCTCAAGAAACCGCTGTTCCACTCTTTGCTTGCTCGACAGGCGGGCAGTCACGTCGTAGAAATCTTCCGTGATATCGTTGCCCCGAACAGACTCGTTTTCCACACGATCTGCGATGGACTTGATCAGAAATACAGTACTATCAAACTGCGTTGCGGGTATTCTAATTTCAACGTCTCCCAATTTTGCGCCGCTTGCTTGTTCCGTTACATTTGAAGAGACAATGAACCCATCGCGTTGATGTATGAGTCCCTTCACCCTTTCAAACGCAGCGTTGTAGTCGCTCACAAGAATGTTCAAAGAAGCTCGTTTGATCACAAGACGCGGCCGGGTCAATTGGCTTTGAGCCGCCATAACCGCCGGCGGATCACCCAAAGCAGTGTATTTCATGATTCGAGCAGTACGGGGTGATTCATTTGTGCTTTCTGCGGAACACGACATAAGTAACAGAGGCAACATGTAAGCAAAACTGAGATGTTTATTCATAAGATTCTTTCCATAAGTAAGACGACCATTCGGAGAACTCCCCAAATAGTATGGGCGTTCCCCCCGTGAGATATTGTCATTCCCGCTTGCCCGACGAGCTTTTTGGCGGGCGGATTGCGCGTTGTTTGCGTCCGCCGTCTTTGTGGCGGATAAGCGGGAATCCAGAACGAGTAATTACTTCGTCTCACTTTTATCTCACGGGGGTCGGCGTCCTCCGGGGGCGGCGATTAGCCGCCGTGCTGCCCCAGGAAAAGACTTAGTAGGCAGCACCAAGCCCTCCGGCCGCCTAACGCAAAAGCAACTCGCTGAATAGAAAATTCTTCGGCGGTGCTGTGAGCATTCGAAAAGCAGCTTCAACAGAAGGGTTTTGATCCTCCATGAAAAAGAACAGGTAGTCACGCACCGAGACTCGTTTAAATCTCAGTATTCGCATTTGAGTTCTCTTGAGCGAGTCGCGAA
>JANOGR010000340.1:0-3302 GCA_031406095.1 Ignavibacteriales bacterium | reverse complement strand
TGGCATTCGCCCAACGGCTGCAACTGCCGGTCGTTTCCTATAAAAGCAACGCCGAGGGGCTGCTGGAATTCATTGACGGCGGCTACCGGTTTACCAAAAACGTTCTAAAACCGGAGATCATCGTGCGCGCCGAAGAGGCGGTAGAGGAAACGCTTCGGACCCTGGACAACGCTCACGAGGGCTGCCTCATCGCAAATTCCATCAATGCTGAGGTGGTCGTTGAGCCGGTCATCCGAGTGCTGAAGGCACTGGAGGATTAACCATGAATGTGAATGATATTCAAATGAACAGGCAGAACAGATGACTTCGGAGCTTGCTCTGCTTTTCCTTAAGAAGTCAGAACAAACGGCTGTCCATCCTAACAGGCTATTGAAAAACTCAGAAACACGGCGGTCATGGACCACTCCATGACCGATTTTGTGCGTAGATTGCGTCACGCCTGCCTGACAGTTTACCCGCCGAAGTACGGCAGGCAGGGATTGGTCCGTGACGCCCACGATAACCTTTTTCAACACACTGCTAAGACAGCAAAGGAGCATGTCCGGTGACCCCAGTCCAAATTTTTCTCTACGTTCTTGTTGCATTCATGCTCTTCTTCTCTGTGCGGAAAATATTCCTCGGCAGGTTGATCCCACAATACTCCGCTGACGAAGTTGCGAAACACCTCAAAGGAGCCGGGACAGGGCTCTTGCTGGATGTTCGCACGCAGGGCGAACGAGCCGCTCAGCATATTCAGGGATCACTGCACATCCCGCTGCATCAACTCGAGAAGCGCATCGATGAATTGCAGAAGCATCAGAACAAGGAAATTATCTGCTATTGTCAAACGGGCAGCCGCAGTTTGACGGCTGCGATCAGGCTCAAGAAACATGGGTTCACCGTTGCGAATCTCAAAGGGGGTATTGCAGAATGGAATTTCGTCCATCGTCGAGTGTGAGTCTCAAGTGGTTGAAGCGTATCGGCCCGATTCTTCTCGGAGCGAGTGCAGGGTACGCCTATTACTATTTTATCGGCTGTGTTTCAGGAACCTGCCCCATTACGAGTAACCCGTGGAGCAGCACTGCCTACGGCGCCGTCCTGGGTGCGTTGCTCAGTTCGTGGAGACCTTCGGACCCGGCAAAGGGTTGAGCGGGGGTAGATGCCGGTGTTTTTCTCAACAAGCGACTGTCTGATGAGACTCCCGGAGCCTCTCTGCACTCGCATTTGTTGAGTCTGTTGGGCATGAACCCTTTCCCCACACGCTGCATCACATCTGTAACAACTACTTGAAAAGGAAACTGAAATGTCAGCTCTCTTACGCTCCACCACGATTCTGCTTTTGGCGTTCTCCATGTTTCACCCTCAACGTGCATTCTCACAACAGAAAACGGGATTGATTTCGGGCGAAGTCCGGGATGCAACCACAAAACAGCCTCTTCCGATGGCAAATGTCTTCGTGGTTGGAACAAACCTCGGCGCGGCGTCGAACGAAAACGGCCAATTCGTGATCCGTGATGTCCCTTCGGGCAACTACGAGATTCGCTCGTCGTATGTCGGATACAAATCAGCCACGTACACAGATATCGTCGTTTCGCAGTCTCGCACGACAACAGTCTCCGTTGAGCTCATGTCAAGTCAAATAGAAATGAACGAAGTGACAGTAACTGGTGGATATTTTGAGAGGCCGGCGGAGCGGGCGCTGAGCGTTCGGACGCTCTCATCACAGGAAATTCGCCGGTCGCCAGGCTCGGCTGAAGATATTTTTCGCGTCATGCAGTCACTCCCCGGAGTGGCGACTGCGGGCGGCAAGAGTGCACAATTGATTGTCCGGGGAGGCAGTCCCGATGAAAACCTTACTCTCCTCGACAACGTCGAAATCTACAACCCGATCCATTTCGCGCGAACGGGCGAATCCATGGGGATCATCAGCATCATCAACCCTTCCCTTCTCGAGTCTGTTGATTTCTTGACAGGAGGATTTCCCGCCTCGTACGGCGACAAAATGTCTTCTGTGTTTGATATGTCGATGGTGGAGGGCAACAAAGAACTCCATAACGTGGACGTCAATACGAATATTGCGGGATTTGGCGCCCTTGTGAACGGCCCTGCCCCTGGAGGCGGTACGATGGTGTTTTCAGCCAGGCGCGGATTCTTTGACCTGCTCACCTCTCTGATGAACCGTCCGGCGGCCCCTCGTTACTATGACGCCGTCGGAAAAGTCACGTATGACCTCGATGAAAAGAATCGTGTCAGCATTCTGGGGTTTTACTATCTCGACCAGATCGAGCGAACCGGGTCGACGCCCGGATCCCTTCAGGGTTCAAAGTACGATTATCTGACCCGCAACGACTTCGGCTCGGCCGCAGGGATGAATTGGCGCTACCTCTTTTCCACAAACGCCTATTCGCTCACGACACTTTCCTTCTCCGGAAACGGCTGGAACACCTTGCAAGGAACGGAGACAAACCGTTCGGCGCGTGGCGAAGACATTCGCGAATTCAGGTATTCATTGAAAAATGAAATTTCGTATCAGCCTCAGCCCGAGTTAGAGCTCGAAGGTGGGGTTCAGCTGCATTTCATCGACTCGAAGCATAGCGCCTGGACACCCGAAGATACCACGCGTCGCGGCCAGTTGATACCGGCGACATCGATTTCATATTTGCCTCCGACGAGCACAAAGCTTTCTCTCTTCCTCCAGGATACATGGAGACCATTTGCACGGTTTTCACTGACGACGGGCGTCCGTTATGACAACTTCTCGTTCAGCCGTGAGGGGACGTGGAGCCCTCGATTTTCAGCACAATACCATTTTTCCGAGCAGACATCGTTGAATGCTGCATACGGCAAGTTCTTTCAAACGCCGGCCTCGTACCAAATCGCCCTCGACCCTCTCAACGAGTTGCTGCGCAGCAGTCTGGCGACTCATTATGTACTTGGCTTGGAGCACCTCTTCAGCGACGACACACGTGCAACTCTCGAAGTGTATCACAAGGAGCTCGCCGGCGTTGTGATAGAAAACGATTCAACAAACATACTGAACAATAAAGGCAGCGGTTACGCGGAGGGAATCGAGTTTTCATTCCAGAAGAAATTCACCCGAGGCTTCGTCGGCAGCGCATCATATTCGTACTCGGTCTCGAAGCGCAGAGATGATTCTGAACTTCCCCTGTACGATTTCGAGTTCGACAGGCCGCACATTGTCAACCTGATTGCAGGGATTGCGCTCTCCGAACATTGGCAGTTGGGGGTCAAGTTTCAGTTCGCGTCTGGAAATCCGTACACTCCCGTCGTCGGGTCAGTTCAGAAAGGTGGAGTGTACTATG
>JANOGR010000268.1:0-9077 GCA_031406095.1 Ignavibacteriales bacterium | reverse complement strand
CGGGGAATCCGTATGGTTGGCTTCCGCCAGCTTCAAGAATCAATACGGTTGGTTTTGTGATCATAGGATCCAAACAAAACCCGCATTTCAGCATCTTGATCGCGAATCTGCGGGTTCGGGGGAAATCGGTATCATTAGTTCAATTCTATTCCTTCACACAAACCCTCCTTCAGCTCGCTGTTCGATCAAATGTACGTCATTTCGCATGTTAGCGCAAACCGAATTCTTTCGTTAATTCGCCAATCAATTCAGGAAAAAGCAATTGAAATTTGCAGAAACAAAAAACCCGACTCCTGGTTCAAGGCTCGGGCGCGAGTTTTTCCGCTTGAGCGGGACTTCTATTTTTCCTTGATGGATTCGAAAAGTTCCTTTCCCTCCCGGCGGAATTGGTCGTCGTCCTCATCTTGTTTAGGCAGGAGTGAAATCACGGAGAGATGTTCGCGTGCCTTTGTGTATTCATCCATTTCGATATAAGTTTTGGCACAATCCAGCCGGTACATGATGAAATCAGGCCGAAGCGCTACGGCCTTTTCATAGTTGGCCACAGCATCGTCGAGGCTGGCCCAGCCTATGCCTAAAGGCCAGCGGATGATCCTGGGTTTTTCGCTGACCTTCGCATGCGTGCGTCCTAAAACGTAGTACGCCGCATTGTTCAGTGAATCCAGTTCCAGCGCTTTTTCACAATCGGATCTCGCCGCATTCACAAAATCCAGCGCGCTCCACACTCCCTTGAAAAGCGCAATGCGCCCGTTGGCGATCGCTCTCCGGGTATACGACATGGAGCTTTTCGGGTTGGCTGTCACGGCTTTTTCAGCGAACCCAAGGGCCTTTTCATAGGTTGCGAGTTGACTCTGCTTTTCTTCTTCGGTCGTGGAAGGAAGGTGTTCGCCTACGTCAACATACGATCGGCTGATTCGCCAGAGCACTTCATCGTCGTTCGGAGCGACCGCAAGAGCTTCGAGGAATTTGTCCAGAGCCTTTTGATTGTCGAACGCTTTTGACGAGAACTCGTCCCCGTCGGCAATGAGACGAATAAGATTGGTAGATTCGAGCGAGGCGGATTGGGGATACAGCGATTCCTGCGGGATGAAAAGAAACCCTGCCAACAGGAAAACAGAGAGGAGCCTGCGATCTCTACGAGTTCTTCGCTTGCTGTTTTTGGATTTCGTCACGAAGTTTCGCCGCCTTTTCGTATTCCTCTTTTGCAATCGCCTCGGCGAGTTGATGTTGCAGTTGCTCCAACTTGGTGAGCTTTTGCTTTGGTTTTTCCTTCTCTCCCCCGCCGCCCGCCACACTCGGCGGGACGATTTTGTCCGCGTCTTCCGATTCGGGGACAAAGCCCGCTTCTTCCATCACCTTGTCCGACACAAAAATCGGCACTCCAAACCGCACGGCAAGAGCGATGGCGTCGCTCGGACGCGAATCGATCTCCTGGCTGTCGACACTCAGTTTGGCGTAAAACGTGCCGTCGCGTAATTCGCTGATAAACACGTCGTTCAGGCCGCCGCCCAGAACGTCAATAATGGATTTCATCAGGTCGTGGGTGAGGGGGCGGGGAGGCTTGATGCCTTCCATTTCCAACGCAATCGACTGGGCCTCGAATGCGCCGATGATGATGGGCAGGCGACGCGCACCGTTGACTTCCTTCAGAATAAGCGCGTACGCCCCGCCGCTCGAAGGGCTTGTCGATAATCCCAGAATGTCCACTTGAATCTTGTCCACACGGCCCTCGCTATCGGTTCACTCTTTGCCCATCAGCTTTTTCACTTCACGGGTGATCGCCGGAACAATCTCCATCGCATCGCCGACGATTCCGTAATCGGCCACCTGGAAGATTGGCGCATCCTTGTCTTTGTTGACGGCTACAATATACTTTGAAGATGACATTCCCGCAAGGTGCTGTATGGCGCCGCTCACAGCGACCGCAATGTAAAGAGACGGTGAAACGGTTTTGCCCGTCTGCCCCACTTGTTCGCCGTGCGGCCGCCAACCCGCATCGACCACCGCGCGGGAAGCTCCCACCGCGCCGCCCAAGACGCCCGCAAGTTCTTCGATGATGTTGAAGTTTTCCGGCCCCTTGAGACCTCTTCCCCCCGTGACAATGATATCCGCTTCTGCGACGTCCAGCTTTCCCTTCGACTGCGTCACATCGATAACGCGTGTGGAAAAATCCTCATCGGAGAATTGCAGCGGCACTTTTTCTACAGACGCCGTAGAACGGCTTCCTGTTCCTGCGGTGAAAACGTTCGGCCGCAAGGAAAAAACTTTTACCGGAGAATGGATCTTCACATCCGTCACCGCTTTCCCTGCATACACGGGACGGGAGGCGATGATGTCGGCTCCGTCCACCCTGAGTGCCGTACAATCGACGGCGATCCCCGCGTCGAGCTTCACCGCAACTCGCGGTCCGCAATCTTTCCCCATCGCCGTTGCAGAAAGGAAGACAATTCCGGCCTGCTCTTTTTTCGCGATTTCTGCGATCGCCTTTGCGTAGGCAGTCGTCGAATATTTTCCCAATCTTGGGTCTTCTACGGCGAGGACTCGGTTGGCTCCGTAAGTTCCCAGCTCACCGGCGATGGCATGGACAGAGTCCCCGACGACAAGTGCGACAACCTCTGCCTTCAGCTGGTCGGCGACGGTGCGCGCAGCTTTCACAACCTCGAAAGCGGTTTTCTTGAGCTTGTTATTCCTTTGCTCGGCAAATGCCAGGATCTTCATGTCTTAAATGACTTAAGTTGACCGGTCTCAGAAGTCGTTAAAACGACTGCTTGCGCCGGGTTTTGTGTCGCATATCCACGACTTACCTGCCCGCAGAAGGCGGGAGTAGTGGGTATGCCTATACAAAGTTCGAGTCTGAACCGTTTTACCGGTTTCCATAAACAAAGCGGTCAACTTGTGTTAAATGACTTTTGCTTCCTCGTGCAGTAAACGGACAAGTTCAGGGACCGCTGAAACATCGGATCCGACGATCTTGCCGGCGCTTTTGGCGGAAGGTTTTTTCATAGAGAGAACTTCGACTTTTGAGGGAATGACTGCCGGTGTTCGCTCCTCAATCGGCTTGTTCTTGGCCGCCATGATTCCTTTAAGGGATGGATAGCGGGGATCATTGAGGCCTTTTTGAGCCGTAATCACGCACGGAAGTTTCGTCTCAACTTTCTCGTGACCGCCTTCAATCTCACGCTCGGCTGTGACCTTGCCTCCTGAGATTTCCAGTTTAACGACCACGGACACCGAAGGCCATCCAAGCATCTCGGCGACCATGCACCCGATGGCCGAGTTGTCCGTGTCAATGGATTGCTTGCCAACAAGGACGATTTCGGGCGAGTATTCCTTGATGAAATCCGCCAACCCCCGGGCCACCGCGAACGAATCGGGTTGCGTGTCGGATTTGAGAAAAACTGCCTTGTCAGCACCCATGGCCAGTGATTTCCGAAGGGTCTCCTTATGAGCGTCGCCCCCCAGCGAAACCGCCACAACCTCGCCGCCGTTTTTTTCTCTTAAACGCAGTGCTTCTTCCAGCGCGATTTCATCGTACGTGCTGATGATAAAGTTGACGCCGGTTTTATCGATGGATTTGCCGTCCCCGGCGATGTTGACTTTGGTGGCTGAATCGGGAACATGGCTGACACAGACGACGATTTTCATTGGGCGGAGTTCCGGTGAGGTTTACTCTGACAAGTGCTTTTGAAAGTATTAAACATTTCCTCAAGCGTCAAGCGCAGCCCCTCACGTAGTTTGGTGCGGTCAGGACTTTCGTCCTGACCGAAACGCTGCATGTGTCAGGAGGAAACCCGCCCGACTGAACGACCAGTCGTTCGGGCGGGCTCCTGACACCGCTTACGGGCCAAACAAATTGAGACGCTACTCCGTCACGCTCGGTAGAGATGACCCGTGTTTACTTTGATGCCAAGAGACTTCAGGCACATGAAGAACTCCGCTTTATGATTGACGTGATGTTCCACGGCGAGCATGGCCACGCGCCAGCGCGGCACTTTGCGCCCAAACTGCGGCGTTTCGACTTCTCCATGATTGAATTCATTTTCAGACAGTGACCCGAGGCATTTTTTGAATTCTGTGTAGTTTTCCTCCAATTCCCGGACCGCTTCTTCAACGTTGACAGACGGCGTATGTCTGTTTTGAACAAAACGCTCTCTCATGGATTTGAATCCCCAGTCGCCTGCTGCGATTCCGTGCCCGTAGACTCCGAGCGCACCGGCCATGTGCGCCATCTGTTGGCCGAGTGTAAACGAGTTCTCTGCCGGTTTCCAATCCACCTTGTCGGGAGGCACAAGCCGGAAAAGCGGTTCGGTGGGCTTTATCATCTCATCGAAATACTGTAGATAATTCTGAAGAGTCACGGCTCACCTCTCGCGTTTACAGGATTTTCTTGAGAAATGCCGGATTGACATTTCCGCCGCTGATAATGGCGCAAACGTTCTTGTTCTGCAATCCAAGGACATTATAATACACGGCGGCCGGTGCAACTGCGCCGGTCGGCTCAACGACAATCTTCATTCTTTCAAGGAGGAATTTCATCATTTCGATAACTTGTTCGTCTGAAACAGTGATCACGTCGTCAACATATTTCATCAGGATTTCAAAATTTCTCTTTCCGATGGACTGCGTTCGCATCCCGTCCGCGATGGTGTTCGGGGGAGCAATCCGCACGATTTCTTTTTTGCGAAATGTTTGATAACAATCGTTCGCGGCGGACGTCTCCACGCCGATGACTTTGATTCCGGGGAACAGGTGTTTTGCGGCAACGGCGTTTCCCGCAATAATACCCCCGCCACCAACGGGCACAAAAAGATAATCCAGCGTTTTCATGTCCTGAGCGATTTCCACCATCACCGTGCCCTGGCCGGCGATAATCTGGTCATCATCGTACGGGGGCACTGGAACAAGTCTACGGTTCCGCTCAAGCTCCAGGGCGACCCGCTCCCGGTCATCGGAAGAATCTTCGCAAAAAATCACTTCAGCTCCGTACGACTTGGTGCCCGCGACCTTGTTCGGCGGGGCGGACTTCGGCATCACAACCGTCGCTTTGACGCCCAGCAAACTCGCTGCCAGGGCGACCCCCTGCGCATGGTTCCCCGATGAATGTGCTACCACTCCCCGTTTGCGTTCCTCAGCAGTCAGGGAACTGATTTTGTTATAGGCCCCTCGTATTTTGAAAGCGCCTATTCTCTGAAAATTCT
This sequence comes from Ignavibacteriales bacterium, assembly GCA_031406095.1. Classification (GTDB taxonomy): domain Bacteria; phylum Bacteroidota; class Ignavibacteria; order UBA10030; family UBA10030; genus JANOGR01. Next base: position 3,879 of record JANOGR010000268.1, on the reverse strand, counting down.
CCGCTTTGAGAAATACCGTGTTTCCGGAGCGCTTGTTGAACGTCTCCGAGGTGAGCAGGGGAGTTTTATGGACAACCGGTTGCACAACCCGATATGCGGCTTCGATATCCTGGTAGGTGATCATGGGCAGTGGGAAATTAGAGAAATCGAACCTGATTGACAAGTCAAAAAAGGTTGCGTACACTGAGCCGCACACCCCTTCACCTATGCTCATTATTCCTGCGATAGAGATCTACGAAGGCAAATGCGTGGTCTTAAACAACGGCAACTTCAGCGACCGCGTGACATTCCCGCAATCTCCGGCAGACCTGGCGAAGTCGTTTTCAAGCGAGGGCTTTTCTTTCTTGCATGTCGTCGACCTCGAAGGAGCGCAGCGCGGGCAGGTGAAGAATTGGGAATCGATTGAATCGGTCCTCGCAGTCCCGGGCGTGAAAGCTGAGGTAGGCGGCGGTGTCCGGTCGAAAGACGAGATTCAGCGGCTTTTGGAAATCGGTGCGAAGCGCGCCGTCCTCGGAAGCATCGCGGTCACGTTACCCGGCCTGGTGAAAAAATGGATTTACGAGATCGGTGCGAGCCGGATTTCCATTGCGGTGGATATTCGAAACGGAAAAATCTCGCATGGCGGTTGGCTGGAGGAAGCCGAGCAATCACCGACGATGTTCATGATGGAATTGAAAAGCAGCGGTGTTTCGAGTTTTGTCTGTACTGATATTAACGCGGAGAACTCATTTCAGGGATCGAACGTTGGCCTGTACCGGGAATTGCGCCCGTTTTTTCCGAATGTCGAACTTATCGCCTCGGGCGGTATTACGAGCGTTGACGACGTTGAGAAACTGCACGGCGTGAAGGTTTCCGGCGTGATCGTTGGGAGGGCGTTGCTAGAAAACAGAATAAAGCTGAAAGACTTGCTGCGGTTTGTTAGTTAAGGAAGCAGGTCGGAGCTAAGCCGCGCCTTCTTTATGGACGAATTCATGCCCCGCCTGCTGGAGGGCCTTGACGGCTTTGAGGAGATTTTCTTCTCTGAAGAAGATGTAGTCTGTATTGAATGTTGAAATCACAAAAATGCTGATGTTGGCGTCCGCGAGACATTTCGAAAGAGTTGCCACAACCCCGATTTCCTGTAAACTTAAATGGGCGTCAACGCGAAAGCACCGGTACCCGGTTTCCTGCTGCACGTTTGTCGGCGCCATGAATTCCGGGCTGATCACGCAGAGCTCATCATCCGTCCTCATGATGAACACCATCTCGCCCTTGGTCAGGATTTTCGGGACTTCCTCGAAGATCGGAAGCTTGCTGATGGAAAACTTGTCTTCGAGAAGATGAAGCTTGAACTTTTTATCCATGTTCTGACCGCAATGTAATACTTCTCTTTCCCGCTTGCAAGTGATCAGCCCTCACGGGTATCCTGAATCACGCCGGGCCGCCCTCTCTTGGACAATTGATTCCAAACTTCTTCTTTCGCACATTCACCCATTCGAGGAATTCATGAACCATAGATTTTTCCGGCTCTTCTTCGTCCTGTTTGCCGTCACTTGTTCATCGGTTGTTGTTTTCAGCCAGTCGTTGCTGCGCTCCGGACCGATGGTGGGCTATGGTCAGATGACGGAAGTCATGCTCTGGGTTCAAACAACCAAACCGGCCAGCGTCCAGTTTCGGTACTGGGTTGCCGGACAATCCGGAAAAAAATCTTCAAGTGCCAGGGTTGCCACAAACGAAGCAGACGCCCTGACTGCACATGTCGTCATTGGCGGCCTTTCGCCCGGTACGAAATTCGAGTACGAGCTCCTGGTGAATGGAAGAGCGGAAAAACGTCCTTACCCGATGCGTTTTCAGACCCAGCCCTTGTGGCAATGGCGAACCGACCCGCCGGAATTCACTGTTGCCTTCGGTTCCTGCGCCTACATGAATGACGCCGAGTTCGACCGGCCAGGAAAACCGTACGGTTCAGACCATGGCATCTTTACCATTCTTGCCGACAAACAGCCCGACATGATGCTCTGGCTCGGCGACAACATATATTACCGTGAGACAGACTGGAACTCCGTAAGCGGTTTACGGTACCGCAACACACATTCCAGGGCTTTACCCGAGCTTCAGCCCTTGCTTGGCGCAGCTCATCATTACGCAACCTGGGATGACCACGATTTCGGACCGAACGACGCCGACCGAAGCTACAAACTCAAATCGCAGGCACTCGAGGCGTTCCAGCTCTTTTGGGCAAATCAGACGTATGGAACGGAGGAGTTGAGAGGCGTTTTTCAACGATTCGAATGGGGAGATGTTGAATTCTTCATGCTGGACGACCGGTATCATCGATCTCCGAACAACGCTCCGGACAACGAAGAGAAAACCATGTTCGGCAAAAAGCAGCTCGAGTGGCTTGCCGATGCGATAACATCAAGCCTCGCGACCTTCAAGGTTATTGTCAACGGGAATCAAGTTCTCAACCCGTATCACTACTACGAAGCGCTGAGCGATTACGAACATGATTACAAAGAACTTTTCGGCATGATCAAGGTGAGAAAGATTCCCGGCGTTTTTTTTCTTTCCGGCGACCGCCATTACTCCGAGCTGCTCCGGCTGACGGATTCCACGTTTTATCCCTTGTATGATTTTACGAGCTCTCCGTTGACTGCCGGTCTGAGTGGACCGCGAGAGCTGGAAGTCAACAGCCCGTACCGAGTCCCAGGGACGCTCGTGAGCGATGCCCACAGTTTTGGAATCTTGAGATTCAGCGGAAAGCGCACCGAGCGAAAAGTGACGATGGAGTGCTGGGATCAAAGTGGAAAAATGCGATGGACTCACGAGTTAAAAGCCTCAGAACTCAAGCCGCCAAATAGAAGCCGATGAAAAAAGCGCTGACCTTATTCGTTCTGATTTCTTTTCTCGCTTATTCCTTTTTTGGGTGTTCAAGCGAACCTTCCACGAAGCATCTTGACAAGTACGACGATCGCGTGTATGCCGACCTTGCAACGTATCAGTCTTCAAGGGAATCGGTGTACCGTGCCGCGGTTTTTGGGCTTCAACAGAAAGGATATGTTCTTACGCTCAGCGACCCGCAGACGGGGCTCATCAGCGGAGAAGTGCAAAGCGCTCAGCCGCTTGCTGAAGAATTCAAGGCGGCGAAGATGTCGGAGGAACCTTCGAGCGGCAACGTCCTCATTGCCATCCTCGGCATTGTATTTCTTTTTGGCATCATTGGTTGGCTCGCAAGTTCCTCAAACTCGACCAACGATAAAGAGAAAGAAAAAAGGTCGAGAAACGAACCCCATTATCATGACGCCACCACGGAAACAAAGACACTGAGTTATAAGTATGTGGTAAGCTTGACGCTGGCAACGTTGGATTCGTCCTCAACGGAAGTGAGAATATCCGCCGTAAGAACGAGTTTTGAAAACGGAAGTGTCACGGGTTCCGGACTCTTGGAGAACAAGTATTTGAACTACGCAGTTTTTGAGGCCATCCAGCGTCAGCTGGAAACCACAAAATAAAAAAGGCGACCGGAGGGCCGCCTTTTTTTACCATAAGACTCGTTTGAACTCAAATCTCTCCGCGACGTTCCTTCAGCCGCTGCTCCAGAACAAGGGCATCAGGTGGTTCGGTGACCGACTGGCGAACGTTCGTTTCAAACTCCTTCTTGATCGTCTCCAATTCAGGTGTTTCTGAATGCTTCGCGTGAACGATTTTGTAGAGACTCAATAAACCACGCACACCGGTCTCGAGCCTTCTCAGTTGTTTGAGGATCTCGTTCTTCGAGTTCGTAAGCTCCTGCCTGGGTGCGTCAGGAAGCGTTGAAACGGTCCGGCTCATCCGCATATCAAGTTCGGCCGAAAGTTGTGCAAAGGTGTCGTTCAGCGTCGGCGTAATGGCGTTGACGAC
>JANOGR010000248.1:0-4828 GCA_031406095.1 Ignavibacteriales bacterium | reverse complement strand
ATTGTCAGCGCGGACCTCGCGGACGCTCTTCTTGACTTTGTTGAGGTCGCCGATGTTGATCTCGCAATCATAGTGGCCCGTGTTGCATATGATGGCGCCGTCCCGCATCGACTTGAAATGCCGTTCGACGATCACGTCCTTGACGCCGGTGGCCGTGATGAAGATATCGCCGATTTTTGCAGCCTCGTCCATCGTCATCACCCGGAAACCTTCCAGTGTAGCCTTGAGCGCCGCGGTGGCTTTGATTTCCGTGGCAATAACATTGGCTCCCAGGCCCCTGGCGCGCATAGCGACTCCACGGCCGCAGTGGCCAAACCCGGCCACAACCACGTTTTTGCCTGCCATGAGCACGCTCGTGGAGCGGAGGATCCCGTCGAGAGTGGATTGGCCCGTTCCGTACACGTTGTCAAAGTCCCACTTGGTCTCCGCGTCGTTCACAGCGATAACCGGATATTTCAACGCGCCGTCTTTAGCCATGGCTCTTAACCGTTGGACGCCGGTCGTTGTCTCCTCCGTACCTCCAATAACATGAGGAATTAACTCCGGGTGTTTGTTGTGAACAGTGAAAATCAGGTCGGCGCCGTCGTCGAGCGTGAGGTTGGGCTTGAATTTCAAGGACTCTTCGATGCACCAGTAGAACTCCTGAACGTTCATGCCGTGCCAGGCAAAAATCGAGATTCCGTCGGAGGCCAGCGCTGCGGCAACGTCGTCCTGAGTGGAAAGCGGGTTACAGCCGCTCCAACTTACTTCCGCACCGGCCTCGATGAAGGTCTTCACGAGTACGGCAGTCTCTTTCGTGACATGCAGACATCCGGCAATTTTGAAACCCTTGAAAGGTTTTGACTTGCGGTATTTTTCGCGAAGCGCCGTGAGAACCGGCATGCGCGATTCAGCCCATTCGATTCTCAGTTTACCGGCTTTGGCAAGTGAAAGATCCTTGACTTTGTAGACTCCAGGTTTTGCGTCCATAGAAAAAAGTATCCAGTTCTTAAGTTAAGAGGTTTGAAGGTGGTTTAAGGAAAACAAACTGGCGGTCATCCTGAAAAAATCGCCTTGTATTTTAACCGCAAAGCACGCCTGCGTGCCGTAACGCCGCACTTTGGCGTGCAGGCACGCAGAGGAGGCGCAAAGATCGCAAAGTGTTAAAGCGAATCCTCAATAACCTTGGCATTTTTTTTCTCTGCGCCCTTTGCGCCTTCTTGGCGAACTTTGCGGTTGAGTTTTCAAAACACAAATATACTTAACGGAAACGACACGAATCACCATTCACTCTAGCGCGCTGCTTTCTGGAACGTCTTTACGAGGTCCAGTTTTTCCCATGTGAACTCTTTTTCGTTTCGCCCAAAATGCCCGTATGCAGCGGTCTTTCGGTAGATGGGTCTGCGCAGGTCGAGTCGCTTGATGATTCCGCGTGGAGTCATATCCACTTTATCCATGATCATGTCGGCGATCTTGTGGTCGGGTATCGTTCCCGTGCCAAAGGTCTGAACCATGATAGAGATCGGTTCCGCGACTCCGATGGCATACGAAACCTGGATCTGGCATTCGGATGCCATTCCGGCCGCGACAATGTTTTTAGCCAGATGCCGCGCGGCATACGCTGCGCTCCGGTCCACTTTCGTTGGATCCTTGCCGGAAAATGCACCGCCGCCGTGTGGTGCCCGCCCGCCGTATGTGTCCACGATGATTTTACGTCCCGTCAATCCGGTGTCGCCGTGCGGGCCGCCAATTTCGAATCGTCCGGTTGGATTGACAAAGTAGCGCGTCTTTGCATCCAGCATCTCGGTAGGAATGACCTGCTTCACAACCTTCTCGATCACATCATCCTTGATCTGTTTCTGCGATGCTGTTGGATCATGCTGTGTGGATACAACCACGGTGTGAACTCGCAAAGGCTTCTTGCCTTCGTATTCGATGGTAACCTGCGATTTCGCATCGGGTCTCAAGTATGACATCATCCCGTTCTGTCTTTTGCGAATATCCGCAAGCCGGTGGACGAGCTTATGGGCATACATGATGGCCATCGGCATATATTCCGGCGTCTCCGTGCAGGCGTAGCCGAACATCATGCCCTGGTCGCCGGCGCCGCCGGTGTCAACCCCGCGAGCAATATCCGGGGACTGCGAATGGATTGCAGAGAGAATCGAGCAGGAATCCGCATCGAAACCCGCTCCCGCCCTTGTGTAGCCAATATCCCTGATGACGCGCCGGACCACGTCCTGGACATCGATATATGCGGTGGTAGTCACTTCTCCGCCGACAAGAGCGAGGCCCGTGGTAACGAAACTTTCGCACGCAACGCGTGCCTTGCTGTCTTGCTCGAGAATCGCGTCGAGAATGGCGTCTGAAATCTGGTCGCAGACTTTATCCGGATGGCCTTCTGAAACCGACTCGGAGGTGAAAAGATGTTTCATAGTGTTCCTTTTGAATTCGTTTTCTGATTCTCAAACAGGCTAGTTAAATTCGAGCTCTGATGAATCGCCGATGTTGATACGCTTGTAGTTGCCGCGCACGATGGCATTGCTTCCAACGATGGAATCTTCAAGCAAGGCGTTGACCACCGTGGCTCCTTCGCTCACAATCGAGTTTCGGATAATGGCATTCTCGACAGTCGCTCCCGCTGCAATGGTCGCATAAGGGCCAATCACGGAATTTTTCACGCTCGCTTCCGGCGAGATGAACACCGGCGATTGCACCGTAATTCCCTTCGGCACGGGCGGCATCAGGTTGTGGTCGAGCAAATGCCTGTTTGTTGAAAGAAGTGTCTCGGGTTTCCCACAATCGTACCACCCATCCACGTTATACGTTTTGAACTTTTGTCCGCGCTCGATCATGAGCTGCAAGGCATCAGTGAGCTGGAATTCGCCCTTCGTTTTGGCGTTTCCTTTTATGATTTCCCTGAGGCAATCGACCAGCACCTCGGGTTGCGTGATATAGTAGAGTCCGATAATCGCGAGGTTGCTTGTGGGTTTCTCGGGCTTTTCAACAACTCTCGAAATGAAGCCGTCCGTCGTCTCAGCGACGCCGAAACGTCGCGGATCATCGACCTGTTTCACTCCGAGGACCGAGTGCTCGCTCGAGATCATCGTCTTGAGGTTCACATCGAAGATCGTATCGCCCAGGATGACCAAAATCGGGGCCCGTGAAAATGTATGTCGGGACAAATAGATCGCGTGTCCCAAACCGAGCCGCTCCTCCTGATCGACAAAATCGAAACGGATGGAGTACGATTTCTGGACATACTCTTTAATCATGTCTCCCAAATATCCCGTGATGATCGTGGCCTCGGTGAAGCCATCCTGGATGATTTTGTCCAGGATATGCCCGATGATCGGCTTGCCGCCGACGTTCAGGAGAACCTTGGGAACCGTATATGTGTGCGGGCGAAGTCTGCTGCCGACGCCTGCAACGGGAATGATAGCGCGCATGGATGAAAAAAAATCCCTCAGATGAGGGATACAAAGATACAAAAGTATGGCAAGAGAAACAAAACGAAAACAGATTAGCTGTGGCGAATCGACATGATATCACCGTCTTTCACGACATACTCTTTTCCTTCGAGTCTCCATTGTCCCGCTTCCTTCGCCTTGGTAAATGATCCGCCGTGGGCGATGAAGTCGTCGTACTGCACGACTTCGGCACGGATGAATTTGTTGAAAAAATCCGAGTGAATAACGCCAGCCGCTTCCTGTGCTGTCATGCCCTTTTTCATGGTCCACGCCCTGCACTCATCCTCTCCCACCGTAAAGAACGACTGAAGGCCCAGGAGAGAGTAGGACTCGCGAATCAGGGAATTCAACGCCGATTCCACGATGCCGTATTCCTTCATAAACTCTATTGCTTCGCCCTCCGCAAGCTCGGACATTTCCATTTCAATTTTTCCGAAGAACGACATCACCTGCGTGTTGCGGCCGCCGAACAATTCACCGATTCTTTTGGAAGTTTCCCTGGAGCTCTCGCGTTGGGCATCATCGAAATTCAAGGCGACAAGCATTGGCTTCGCCGAGAGGAGCTGGTACGTCTTCAACAGTTGAAGATCTTCTTTTGAAAAGTCCATCTCTCTGAGCGGTTTTTCGGATTCAAGCACGCGCTTGCATTTCTCCATCACGGGCAATTCCTTTTTCAAATGCTCATCCTGGATTTTCTGAAGCTGCTTTTTGGTTTTCTCGATGCGCGTTTCCGCAATCGCAAGGTCGGCGAGAATGAACTCGGCCTCAAACGAGCGAATGTCCCTTGCGCCATCCACCGAGCCGTCGGGGTGGGGGACGGCGTCGTTTGAGAAAAGCCGGACGACCTGCACGAGCGCGTCATTCGTTTTCACGTTCGAAAAAAAGTTCGTGCTGAACTGTGTCGAACCGGTCTCCCCCTTTTTCAAGCCAACGACATCGACGAATTCGATCGTCGCATGAACGGTGCTTTTCGGAGAGAAAAGCGCGGAGAGCTTGCCCAGCCGTGCATCGGGCACTTTCACAATGGCATGATGGGCTTCCGCTCTCGAGAGTGCGTGAGAATCGAGGTGTGTTCTGGTGATTGTTTGGAACAACGTTGATTTTCCGGAAAAGGGCAATCCGACGATACCGATTTGCATGGAGGTGCTTTCATACGTGACTGAATGTTGTTGCAAGATACGAAAAACAGACCATTTCTTCAGTATTGTCATCTTGTCCACCCGAAGTCCACGAATCTCTAGTAGTGTCTCATGGACCTTACCCCACTTGATAGACAGTTAGAAAAGCCAGTATCTTCCAGAGAAGGAGAACTGGCATGGTTGCAGACAAAAAACGAAAGCTGTATGATCGACAATTTAAGATCGATGCTGTGAACCTTG
>JANOGR010000127.1:0-13122 GCA_031406095.1 Ignavibacteriales bacterium | reverse complement strand
CTTACAACCATGCCGTGCGCCTGCATGACGCGCTCACGAAAGCAGGAGTTGTCAATCAGCTCGTGACGATTCCCGGCGGAAGGCACGGAGGCTTTTCACGTGAAGAACTGGTCAGAATCTATTCAGCGATTCGCGAGTTCCTGAAAAAGCAAAACATACTCCCGCAATGACCTTTCTCTCCAAACTCACGGGAGCGCAGAGGAATCAGCAGACACTCCTGTGTGTCGGCCTTGATACGGACGCAAAATTTCTCCCTTCGATTGTCAAGAGCGCAAGTAATCCCGTCCTGGAATTCAACAGACGAATCATCGAGGCAACGCACGACCTCGTCTGCGCCTACAAATTGAACCTCGCGTTCTATGATGCATTGGGCGATTTAGGCTGGCAGACGATGCGCCAAACGCTCGAGACAATTCCAGGAAGTATTGTCACCATCGGAGATGGAAAACGCGGAGACATCGGCAATACGTCCGCGCAATATGCAAAGTCCCTTCATGACCTCGGCTTTGACTCCGTGACTGTCAACCCTTATATGGGATTCGACTCGCTCGAACCATTCCTAAAGGATCCCGAACGTGGAGCCTTTATCCTTGCTCTCACGTCCAACCCGGGCTCCAAAGATTTTCAACGGCTGCGAGTTGGCCGGGTCCCCCTCTATGAAAAAGTGGCTGCTGCGGCAAAGAAATGGAACAAAAACAAAAACGTCGGTCTCGTTGCCGGTGCGACTCATCCGAAGGAACTCCGGAGGATTCGCGAAATTGCACCAAGCCTGCCACTGCTTATTCCGGGAATCGGGAAGCAGGGGGGCGACCTGAAGTCTTCCGTTCGGTTCGGCTGCGACAAACATGGAGAGCTTGCCCTCATCAACGCAAGCCGAAGTGTGATCTATGCCTCGTCAGACGAGGATTTCGCAAGCGCCGCACGGCGGGAAGCCGCAAAACTGAGGGATGAAATTCGACGGTATCAGGAAGAGTTTTTTCGTTAGAATGTCTCTCTGTCGGATTCTAAGACCGAACCCAGAACGGATTTGATTAGCCCTGGGCCATGTCATTGCCAGTGACAGGAGGGTTCGGGTTCTGGACTCCCGCTTAAAATCCGCGGGAGTGACAATTTTTCTTTTTTGCTTGTCATTCCCGCACGTCTTCAGCGGGAATCCAGAACGGGTGATGACCTTGCGCATAGCCCATGTTTGAACAGAAGACTTACTATGTATATATAATGTCAAGCAAGAGGAACGGAACTCTGTACACCGGGATTTCAAGTGAACTTGATGTGAGAGTGAATCAACACAAGGAGGGGGAATACGAGGGGTTCACCAAGAGATACGGAATTCACAAGCTGGTTTATTACGAGATGCATGAGGATGTCGACGAGGCAATCGCACGTGAAAAACAGATCAAAAAGTGGCTTCGGAAATAGAAACTGGAATTGATCGAAAAGCACAATCCTGAGTGGATTGATTTGGTGGGTAAAGACGGCCAGATTTTGCCATCGTCAAAGCCATTAGGTAACGATTTCAGGATGCCCGCCTGAAATCCGCGAGTAACAACGTCGCACTTATTCTGGACACCCGCTTAAAATCCGCGGGTGTGACAAAATACTTAGTACACAAAATGCCCCAAAAAATAGGGAGATAAATTCAAATGAAAACCTGTTTCAGAATTGTGGTTACCTTTTGTTCAGTTGGCGTACTTTCAAGTTACATCCTTTCTCAGCCTGTAAAGGACACCACAAAAAAAGCCGAACCAAAATGGGAGGTTTCAGCAAAACACGGCCCTGCCACCGACGTCGAGTTTGAAACAACCGAGGGAACATGGATGGCCGTCGATGTGAGCCCGGACGGCAAGTGGATCGTCTTTGACCTCCTCGGCGACATTTACTCCATGCCCGTTGGGGGCGGGGAAGCAAAAGCCCTCACAAGCGGAACCGCATACGATGTTCAGCCGCGGTTCAGCCCGGATGGAAAAAAAATCTCGTTTACCAGCGACCGCGACGGCATTGACAACCTGTGGATCATCAACGCCGATGGCTCAAAGCCGACACAGGTGACGAAGGAAAAAGAGCGGCAGGTGAACAACGCGGTATGGACTCCCGACGGCCTGTACCTGATCGGCCGAAAACATTATCGCAACACTCGCTCACTGGGAGCGGGGGAAATGTGGCTCTATCATGTCAGCGGCGGGGGCGGGTTGCAGCTCACCAAGCGACGGAACTGGCAGCAGGACGCTGGTGAACCAAACCTTTCGCCGGACGGACGATACCTGTATTACAGCGAAGATGTTACCTCCAGTGGTTTCTTCGAATACAACAAAGACCCGAACGACGTTATTTATGCCATCCAGAGGCTCGACCGCGAGACGGGCAAAACGGAATCCACCATACGCATCCAGGGCGGAGCAGCACGTCCTCAAATCTCTCCCGACGGCAAAACCATGGCGTTTGTTCGACGCGTTCGTTTGAAATCTGTGTTGTGCCTGTTCGACATGGAGAGCCAGAAAGTCACGTCGCTGTTCGAAAACCTCGACCACGACCAGCAGGAGGCCTGGGCTGTGTTTGGAGTGTATCCTGGTTTTTCCTGGATGCCGGACGGGAAAAGCATCGTGGTTTGGGCAAAAGGAAAAATCTGGAAGGTTGATGTGCAAGGAAAACAAGCCGCTGAGATTCCGTTTAAAGCGAAAGTGAAGCAAACAATCACCGAAGCGGTACGTTTTGCGCAGGATGTGGCCCCCGAAAAATTCGATGTCAAGACGCTCAGGTGGGTCACAGTGTCCCCCGACCAGAAATCGGTGATCTATGCGGCGCTCGGGAAGCTCTGGATTCGCTCGCTTCCGGGTGGAACGCCAAAGCGCCTCACCAAAGATGAGAAGAATGTTGAGATATACCCCGCTTTTTCACCCGACGGCAGGTGGATTGTCTACGCCGGATGGAATGACGGAGATCGCGGGTCTTTATGCAAGATTCGCACGGACGGAGGGAGCCAAACGAAACTCACCGTTTCAAAAGGCACATATATTGAGCCGTCGTTTTCGAATGATGGTAGGAAAATTGTTTTCCGCCGCGTGGGAGGAGATGATCTTCGAGGGCCAATGTATTCAAAAGAAACAGGAGTTTATTGGATTTCTTCGGAAGGCGGAAAGGCCACGTTGATCACAGAGTCAGGCTCCCGCCCGATGTTCAGCAAGAATGACGAGCGTGTTTTTCTCGCCGCTTCCGAAGGGGAGAAAGCCGCTCTGGTCAGCGTCGACCTCACCGGTGGTAAACGGCTCGTTCACCTTCTTTCAGACAATGCCCAGCTAATTTTGCCATCTCCCGATGAGCGATGGGTCGCTTTGGTCGAGCGCTATAACGCCTACATCGCCGTGTTCCCTCAAACCGGTCAGGCAGTCAACATCGGTCCATCCACTCAGGACTACCCGATCAAGCGTGTGACCCGCGATGCCGGCACATACCTGAACTGGTCGCGGGACAGCAAAAAGCTCTTCTGGTCGCTCGGACCCGAGCTGTTCTCGCGCGACCTCACCAACACGTTTAGCTTTGTGGAAGGCGCAAAAGATTCCGTCCAGGAAAAGCCTGATACGACCGGACTCAACATCTCTTTCCAGGCCTCGACCGATAGTCCCACAGGCCTCGTGGCCCTCGTGGGTGGAACTCTCATTTCGATGAAAGGGGATGAAGTTATCCAAAATGCAACAGTACTTATCGACCGGAACCGAATAAAAGCAGTCGGGCCATCGTCAACCGTCACAGTTCCTTCGGGTGCGGCCCGCGTCGATGTCTCGGGGAAATTCATCATGCCAGGAATCATCGACGTCCATGCCCACGCAAATTTCGGAGACTGGTCCCCGCTGACAAACTGGCGATACTACACAAACCTGGCGTTCGGAGTGACGACCATGCACGACCCGTCGGCGAGCACGGACTACGTGTTCACAAACTCGGAAATGATCAAGGCAGGATTGATGGTTGGACCGAGGCAATACTCGACCGGCACAATCCTGTATGGCGCAGAGGGTTCTTTTAAAGCCATCGTGAACAGTCTTGACGAAGCGATGTCGCATTTGCGTCGGCTAAAGGCGGTGGGAGCTTTCAGCGTGAAGAGCTATAATCAACCGCGCCGCGATGCCAGACAGCAAATCGTCGAAGCGGCAAGAGCCCTCAAGATGATGGTCGTTCCGGAAGGAGGCTCGACGTTTTTCTGGAATATGACGATGGTGCTGGACGGCAATACCGGCGTTGAGCACAATATTCCGATTGCCCCAGTGTATAATGATGTGGTCAACGTCATCGCAAAGTCAAAATCTGGATTGACGCCGACGCTCATTGTGAACTATGCGGGTCTCTCGGGCGAGTATTACTGGTATCAGGCAACGAACGTCTGGGAGAACGAAAAGCTGCTGCGGTTCACTCCGAGAGAGATTATCGACTCCCGCTCGCGCCGCCGCCAGATGGCTCCGGCGGATGATTATCAGTACGTCGAGACTTCACGTGCATTGAAGCGTATACTTGATGCGGGCGGAAAGATTCAGCTTGGCGCCCACGGCCAGCTCCAGGGCCTCGGCGCACACTGGGAACTCTGGATGCTGCAGCAGGGGGGCATGACGAACATGGAGGCGATTCGCTGCGCCACGCTTTACGGAGCTCAGTACCTGGGATTGGACAACGACCTAGGGTCGCTTGAACCCGGCAAGCTTGCAGATTTGATCGTGATGGACAAGAACCCGCTGGAGAACATCCGGAACTCCGAGTCGATCCGCTATGTAATGATGAACGGCAGGATGTACGACGCGAACACGATGGATGAAATCGGCAACCAACCCAGAAAACGTGCGAAGTTCTGGTGGGAAGAATAGGAAGCAGGGAGGATAAAGTCGTTATTGGGAACATGATTCGCCAATCGGTAGAAGCAAAAAAGAATTTAGAATCGTGGGCCGGGGAAGTGTGGGGTGGTTTGGCCGGCATGCTTGTCGCGCTCCCGTCCTCAATTGCATTCGGCGTGCTGACCTATTCGCTCATGGGTCAGGAATATGCCGGTATCGGGGCGTTGGCAGGAATGCTCGGCGCAGCCGCACTCGGACTCATCGCCCCTCTCATCGGAAGGACGGGCGGGTTGATCACGGCCCCCTGCGCCCCCGCTGCCGCTGTGTTGTCTGCGTTGATTTCGGCCCTCGCGGCAGGAAAAGTAGGACCCGGATTGTCGCCTGCAGATATTCCTCCGCTGCTTGCCCTCACCGCGCTTTTTTCTGCTGGATTCCAGCTTGTCTACGGCCTCATCGGAGGTGGACGTCTTATCAAATTCATCCCCTTTCCGGTTGTGAGCGGGTATCTCTCGGGAGTTGGAGTGCTGATCGCGCTCGGTCAGCTACCGAAGCTGTTCGGGTTCTCAAAGGAAATCCCTCTGGTTCAAGGCTTGTCATCTCCGGGACTCTGGAAATGGCACGGCCTTCTTGTGGGAATCGTGACCATCGTACTGATGCTTTCGGCACAGCGCATCACAAAGAGAATTCCGGCTGCGATCATCGGACTGCTCGGCGGGATAGCAACATATTTTGCGCTTGCGGCGTTCACGCCGGCTCTCCTCACTCTGGATGCGAATCCGCTGGTCATCGGGCCAATTCGAACCTCCGGTTCCTTCTTCATGGCGATTCAGGATCGCCTTACATCGTTGTTGTCACTCCAGGTCGATTCGTTGCGACTGGTCATCATTCCCGCCCTCACGTTATCCGTGCTGCTCTCCATTGACACTTTGAAAACCTGCGTTGCTCTCGACGCCATGACGCGAACCCGGCACAAATCGGATCGTGAGTTGATCGGGCAGGGCATCGGAAACCTGGCATCATTCCTTGTCGGCGGGATGCCGGGCGCAGGCACGATGGGTCCCACGCTCGTGAACGTGGCGAGCGGCGGGCGAACACCACGATCGGGCATCATGGAAGGCGGGTTCGTCGTGCTGGCAGTCCTGCTCTTGAGCAACCTGATCGCCTGGGTTCCGATCGCCGCACTCGCAGGAATATTGCTCGTCATCGCCTGGCGCATGTTCGACAAGGGCATGTTCAGGCTTTTGCGCTCTGCGGCAGGAAGGCTCGATTTTGCAGTCATTGCGGGTGTCGTTCTTGTTTCCGTCACCGTCGACCTCATTGCGGCTTCAGGTGTGGGCGTGGGGCTTGCGATCCTTTTGTTTATTCGCGACCAGATTCGAGGTACGGTCATCCGCCGAAAACTGTATCTCAATCAGATCTCGTCGAAAACCAGGAGGCGCACTTCAGAGCAGGAAGTTCTTCAGAAAAACGGAGATCAAGGAGTGTTCTGCGAGCTGCAGGGAAATCTCTTCTTTGGAACAACAGACCAGCTGTTTTCACAACTGGAGCAGGATTTGCGGACGAAACGCTTCATTCTCCTGGACATGCGCCGCGTCCAGTCCATGGATTACACTGCTGCTCACCTCTTTGAACAAATGCACGCTCAACTCGCTGAGCGAAAGGGGCAATTGTTATTCAGCGGAATGCCCTCAGGGTTGCTGGATGAGCGCAACTTCGAGCACTACCTCGTCCAGCTCGGCGTCGTGAAGGAGGGAGGCGGCGTCATGATCTCAGAAACTCTGGACGGGGCGCTGGAATGGATCGAAGACCGTATTCTGAAGGATGCCAGCCCGGCCACGCAAGGTGAAGAACGAGTCCTCCAGATGAGGGATTTCGACCTGTTTCGCGGGTTCGATGACGCAATGTTGAGCCGTCTGGCTGCGTGTTTGAGCGAACGGAGCCTGGCGTCCGGCGAAAAGGTTTTCTCGCAAGGAAATGAGGGAGACGAGATGTTCCTCGTGCGTCGCGGCGCAGTGCGCATCATGCTCCCCCTCGAGCGGGGAAAACGCCATCACCTTGCGACCATTGAAGCGGGCGAGTTTTTCGGCGAGCTGGCGTTCCTGGATCGCGGCGTGCGTTCAGCAGACGTGGAAACGAAAACTTCCACTGACCTCTATGTGCTTTCCCGTGCCCGGTTCAGCGAGCAATCCCGGTTAGACCCGGTTGTCGGAGTGCAGGTCTTCGCACGCCTGGCCCTTGCCATCGCGCTTCGTCTTCGCCAGACAGATGCCGAGCTGCGCGTGCGCGAGGAGCGGTAACTCAGAAATTCTGCCTCTGCCAAATCCTGCCGTATCCCTCCGACTTTTTCGAACCAATATAAGTCTGTACAGGCAAGCTGATTTGCACAACGCAGGAAAAGATTAGAGGATTGCAGTGACAAGGTTTGGACAGAGGCTTCTGTAGGATTAATTCGGTTTGAAAACATCTGTGCTAAGGTATTTCAAACCGTTGTCCACCAGAATTGTTGCAACGGTGGCCTGCGGACCAAGCTTCTTCGCTACTCTGATGGCTGCCGCCACGTTTGCGCCCGATGACGTTCCGGCAAAGATACCTTCTTCGCGGGCTAGCCGACGCGCCATTTCCTCCGCTTCGGAAGTTGCAACTTGTTCGATTTCGTTGACAAGTTTCGGGTCCCACAAAAAGGGAACCTGACCTACACCTACTCCCTCGATTCTGTGCGGGCCGGGTGTTCCCCCGCTCAACACTGGTGATTCAACCGGCTCCACCGCAACAACATGCATTTTCGGATTGCGCTTGCGAAGACTCGTTGCCACGCCCCGGAGAGAGCCGCACGTTCCTACAACGTGTACAAAAGCATCGACGCGCCCGCCCGTCTGGTCCCAGATTTCCTGGCCTAAGCTGCCGTAACCGGCAGCCTGGTGGACGTTTTTAAATTGATTTGTCCAGAACCCGCCAGTTTCACGGGCGATCCGTTCTGCGGTGGCCAACAAAGCCTTGAATAACTCGTTGGTCACTTTGCCTCCCTCGCTGTGAAGAAGCGTTATCTCCGCGCCAAGAGCTTTCATATGGTTGCGTTTTTCCAGGCTGGCGGCGTTGGATGTGACAATCGAAAGAGGATAGCCTTTCGCAGCGCACACCATCGCCAGCGATGTGCCAGTGCTGCCGCCTGTAAATTCCACAACGCGTCCGCCCGGTTTCAACGAACCGTCAGCCTCGGCTGCTTCGATCATCGAGAGCGCCATCCGGTCTTTCATGCTGCCCGTCGGGTTTGATCCTTCGAGTTTTGCAACCACGCGGGCACTACCAGGTTGAACAACTTTCCGGAGCTGGACCAGCGGCGTGTTGCCGATGGCCGCAAGGATATGGGTGGATGTGTTCATCATCTTGGATGCTTGATGAATGTTCCGTCCTGCAGCTCGGCGTAAGCCTTGCGCAATTCGTCGTCGGTATTCATCACAATCGGGCCATACCAGGCGACGGGTTCCTCGATCGGCTTCCCGGAAACAAGCAGAAACCTGATGCCGGAGGGCCCGGCTTGAACAGAGACTTCATCGCCGCTGTCGAAAACCACCAATGTGCGATTCCCTGTCTCTTCAGATGTGACGGTCTTGCCCAGCCCTACCAGTTCTGTCTGAACTCCGACGGGTTGAGAGGCATCGCGAAATGTCCCGCTCCCTTCAAACACATATGCAAATGCGTTGCGGTACGTCTCGACCGCCAACTTCTTGCGTTTGCCCGGCGGCACCGAGACATCGAGATACCGCGGGTCCGCCGCAATGCCGGCCACGGGTCCGGTTTTTCCCCAGAAACTTCCGCAAACCACGCGGACGTGAGTTCCATCGTCATCGGTGACTTCAGGAATTTCTTGCGAGCCAATGTCCTGATAGCGGGGGGCCGTCATCTTGTGCGAGGAAGGAAGGTTTGCCCACAGCTGGAACCCGTGCATCTTGCCTTGCTGATCGCCTTTCGGCATTTCCTGGTGAAGAATCCCGCTTCCGGCGGTCATCCACTGCACATCGCCCGAGCCCAGTGTCCCTTTATTTCCCAGGCTGTCGCCGTGCGCGACCGTTCCTTTCAAGACGTACGTGATGGTCTCGATGCCCCGGTGCGGATGCCAAGGAAACCCTTTGAGGTAATCCTCGGGGTTTTCATTCCGGAAATCGTCGAGGAGAAGAAAAGGGTCGAACTCCTTCGTTTCACCAAACCCGAAGGCGCGACGCAATCGCACGCCCGCACCTTCCATCGTGGGTTTTGATTCAATGACTCTTTTGATTGGCCTTATTGACATGGTTTTCCTTTATGATAAACAGGAGAAGTTGCCGCATAGAACACTCATTCGCAACAAACAGTTTCGCGACCTTTTCCATCCCGGAATGTTGATGTTCTCACTCTTCGGTCGGTTTCTCCATCATCCACCAGGGCGTTTTGAGGAACTTCGCTCCCTCCTCCTTCGGGTAAAAAGTGTGCATGGCATCGTTCGTGAAATACCGCCAGAAACCGGCTTCGTACTTCTTATCAATTATCCGAAAGGCCCCGTTCTTCTCCTGTTCCTTTAGAAAGTCCCGGTATGCGTCGACAGGCTCCACACCGAATTGCTGAAAAATCACCCGTCCTCCATATTTCTCGTAGAGCGATTTGTTAATTTTCCACGGCTTCACAAATTCCTGGGCATTCTGCCGTCTCTCCCGTCGCCTCTGTTCTTCATTCAGGCCTGCTTTCCCGTTAAGCTCTCTCCCGTAAATCTCTCTCACGCTCTCGAGGCTTTGAAGCTCGGATTCCTTCTCTTTCCGGTCTCGATCGCTGATGGAGGAGGATTTCAAATCCTTCTGCAGTCTCTCTCTGTCCCGTTCGAGCCTGGCATGTTCTTGTTTTTCTAGTTCCTCAGTCTTTCTTACGAATGTATCCAGTTCATCGTCAGTTGGAGCGATGTTATGTTCTTTTGCATACTTGCCGAAAAGGGCGCCGAGGATGAGTCCGCTAAGATTCTCTTTTTCCTTTGCAGTAATGTTTTTCCCGAGCACGACGGCGATGACAATGGTGTCTGCGGGCTCTGGAGCGGGCCGGTTTGGCTGTGCCCAGCCCGAAGCGGTTAACAAGATGGAGGCAAAAACTGTGCAAAGTATCTTCATATCTTTTTTCCCAAAAACATGTTATCTCCGCATGGACTTGATTTCGTCGTCAAGGCCGGTGAGTTCCCAGCGAATCAGCGAAACTGGAATTAATCCGGAGGCATTGACTTCATCCATGAATTGCTTCAGCGTGAAGCGGGCGCCAAGCTGTCGGGCCCGTTCCGTCATCAGCTTCTCGATCTCCACCTTGCCGGTCAGATAACTTGTGCCGTAACCCGGTTGCCTCAGATAAAGATCCTGCTCAAACCAGACAAGGTTCCCGTTTTCTTTGAGCCAGCCCCGCGGTGTCCAGTCACTTGCAAATTTTACCGCCTGGTCCATAGTCCACCCGAGGCCGTGCATGTAAAGCCCGCCGAGAGCTCTTGCCGCGCGCTGTGCAAGGAGAATCCAGATCAGCTCACGGGTGCGGGGATGGCTATCAAAGAGCCCGGCGTGCATCATCATTTCTTCCATTCCCGTTGCGAGCCCCTCAGCCCTGTTATCCCAGATATTATACAACAGCGGGACACGCCTGATCGGACTCTGATGCGGCTCGCGGGCCATTCGGGCAAGGTCAATCCAGTGATTACCGTGCGTCCTCATGACAAGCTGGTCGCGGGAGGAAACCTCGGAAAAGAATTCAAGAGGCTGGCCGGGAGGGCTGAACCCGCCGGACTGTTCGCGAAGCGCGGGATCCATGTAGTCGCGAATCGACATGATCTCTTCCTTCTGCAGAAATGCCATGTACTCACTCACGGCCGATTGAAAGAGACGGATCTGTTCATCCTCAGTGGCCACCGTCGACAACGGCGGGAGGTTGCGATTTCTGTTCTCTTCAAGCTTGAGCGAAGCGTGGGCCCGGTAAAGCTCCCGCCGCATGATGGTCACTTCTTCCTGCCACGTGTAGGGGAGCAAATGGACATTTTTCAGATACCAGTTGTAGTTTTCCACTCCAACGCCGGAAGATTCCTTTTTGGTCGGAGCCAGGCGCTCCAGCCAGGCCACGAAGCCGTCCGTGGCCTGCCGGGCTCGCTGAACGCTCGTCCGCAAGTCCTGTTGCGAATTGGGAATTCGGGTGAGGAGTGCCGCGAGGTCCTCACTCTGCTCCTTCATGCGGCGGATCCCTCCGACCCACAGATCCCTGGCTTTTCCCAGAAGGTTCCTTCTGGCTTGGACAAGCAGCTTTGGGATTTTGTCGAGTTCCGCCGCAAGTTTCGCAGCATCTGCAGCGGCAAGAGGAAATCGGTACGTCCATAACTCGATCGCTTCATGCACGACCGCGCCTTCACGTGCAGGTGTGTCGGCTTGGGAAGGCCAGAGCATGGCATAGAAACTCGGAATTCGAGCCCATGGTTTGAGTACTCTGTGGTCAAAGTCCATACCGTTCATTTCAGCTCGAACAAGGTGATAGTCCACCTTCTGAGAAATAGGCCAACCAACCGTGTCGATGGCGGCGAGGCGCCTTTGGTATTTTGCGAGAGCGGCATTTTGCCTCGACATTGCCGCAGCTGAGTAGTCCGGGATGCCATTCACGAGTCTCGGTTTCTGAAAGTCACGCCATTCCTCAAAAAGACCTACAAGAGTCTGATAACCGCCGCCCTGGGGCTGCTCGGCGGGCACACGCGCACTCACGGTCGATACCACGCAAAAGAAAACTGCCCAAAGAAAAAATGTCAGCCGGGAAAAAACTTGCCGAAGAGTTTGCCTGGCCGCCGGCAGTTCGGACAGAAGAGGAGTTCCGGCAGCACTTGAAAATAGTTTCGGAAGAAAAAAGATCATGTCACATTCTCCTTAATATTTTATCTGGCGGCATAAATGGTGCTTCTCTCTGGATGTCATTGCTTCAGAGTCTTTTCAATCCGGCGGTCGGGGACGAGCCACATCACCGCAACAACCACATACAACGCACAGGAAACCCAGGGGTTGACGAAGGAAAGGGCGATTGCGACAACGTACACGACCGGTGAAATCTTACCTTTAAAATCCCCGCCAATCGCTGTGGCCAGAACAGAATCCGGGCCGTGCGCGGAAATGAGAGCCCGCACGAGAATAAAGTATGCGATGGCTGAACAAAGAAGGACTATTCCATACAGCGCAACAGGCCAGGAGGCAAACTCATTCTCGCCCATCCAGGATGTCACAAACGGCGTCAGCGACAACCAGAACAGCAAATGCATGTTTGCCCAAAGGACCTTGCCGTCCACGTGCTTGATCGCCTGGAGCAAATGATGGTGGTTGTTCCAGTAGATGCCAAGGAAAACAAAACTGAGCACATAACTAAAAAACACCGGAATCAGGGGCAACAGAGATGCGATGTCGGTTCCATGAGGCACCTTCAACTCGAGGACCATGATCGTAATGATAATAGCGATGACACCGTCGCTGAATGCTTCCAGGCGTCCCTTTGTCATGTTTACTACTTCCCTGATCTTGTGTTGTGGAGCGGAACCAGTTCTGTCGTCGAGTCCCGGCGTTTTACTTGTCGAAAACCTCGAACAAACTTGACAGAACCCGGCGTGTTATATTTTTCCGCGTAAGCGCGGTCAACAGTCTTCTTCAAGCTCTCGTTCTTCGTCTGAACGGAACGGATTGCGATTGAGCGGTTTCCAACCTGGATGGTTCCACGCGGTTCCTCAAGGAACGTCCGGTACCAACCGCTCATCTTCAGAGTCCAGGAACGAATAAATACACGGTTTTCCACAACGACATGCCAGATTCCGATGAACCGGTGCGGTCCGCTGCCTGCCCTGATACCGAGAATCTTGCTTTTGCTGAGTGTCGCGAGGATGTTTTTTGGAAAGCGTCGTGTGCGAGGCGTACTCATTTATTTTTTGAAGCCGTATTTCTTCAGGTGTAGATAAGTGAGGTATGCAACAGTTCCCGCCTGAACCGACCCCAGGATTGTTCTCAGCGTTCGATATTTGCTTTGCTTGGTCAATTCCTGCTGCCAAATAGACTGCAGGTCGATATTCTCCTGGAGTTCCCATGGAAGAGTTGGCAGAGGAGCGGTAAGTGACTGGCGGAAAAACCATTGGAAGTCTTCTGGGCTGACACTCGGTGACGTTAGAAAAAGAATCCAGAACGGCGGCTTCGAGAGCGGGTTGGGGACATGGCGCATTGTCGGTAATCACAAAGGCAGCGTTATCACGGATCCGAGCAACGGCGCGAACCATGTCCTGCGTCTCGTCGCGACCGGC
>JANOGR010000211.1:0-9736 GCA_031406095.1 Ignavibacteriales bacterium | reverse complement strand
ATGTACTGGTTTGCGCGGCGTTATTTCGCGGCATTGATTCGGCGGAATTGGTTCTCCCACAAACTGAATCTTCGGTGTAGATTCGGCCTGCTTCATCCCTTCCTGAGTCGATTTGCTGGAGCCGCATGAAATAAGAAAAATCGCGCAAGCACAGACGACCGAAATTCTCAACAAGTTCATGTTTATCCTCTCGTTTGATGCGGAATCATTGTTTACCAAAACCGTTCTTCCTTCCACGGGTCGGCGCTGTTGCTGTAGCCGTTGACTTCCCAGAAACCCGGTTTGTCCTTTGCGAGGAATTCGAGTCCGCGTATCCACTTTGCTCCCTTCCATGCGTAACGCTTCGGCGTAAACACCCGCATCGGCCCGCCGTGTTCGGGCTCGAGCGGCTGGCCGTTCACCGAGTGCACGAACATCGTGTCTTCATCGATCATCCATTGGAGCGGGAGGTTTGTCGTGTAATCTCCGTACGCGTGCTGGAGAACAAACTTCGCTTCGGGTTTCACATTGACGGACTTGATGAAATCCCGAAACATGACGCCTTCCCATTCATCATCAAACCGGCTCCAGTGTGTGACACAATGAAAATCGGCCCGGAGTTTCGATTGGGGCAGCTTCATGAAATCTTCCCACATCCATTGTTTCGGCTCGGCCAGGCCCCATACTTCGAACTTCCAATCCTTGGTTGAGATCTTCGGGGTTTCCCCGTAGGTCAAAACAGGAAACTTCTCGGTTTGAGATTGGCCCGGAGGAAGCTTCGGCTTTCCAAAATAGTTGACGCCCGTAGCGATGGATTTTTTGTCAAAAAGTCCCAAGGAGGCTGGCAGTTTGTCGACTTATGACCGAGAAAAAGGTAGTGTGTGGCCCAATGTTGAATTGTGGCTCGGCGCACATTTCTACTTTATGTTTTTCCCTTGCTCTTCCCGCATTTTCTGGAGCTGAACCCACTGCTGCATCGTTTCGTAATCCGTGGAGCGCTGTGCGTGGATAACAACCCAGGCTTCTTCCCTCCGCTCCATCACGAATGTCGTGGGCAGATATTCCTCGACCAGGGTTCCGTCGTTCCTGTAATCCTGCCGAAGGACAAAAAACACATAACCCCCGTTGCCCATCACCTTTGTGGACATGATTTCAATCCTGTTCTCGTAATCCTTGATATGCCGGATTGCCGACCTTAATCTTTTTTTCGTGGAATCGATCGGTTCGGAGATTCCCCAGGCCGTGACGTAATAAGAATCTTTGTCGAAGTATGTGTCGTAGAGGCTGTCGGTGTTGACACCGCCGCCGTTGTATGCCTTTTTCAGGATACGATGGAATTCCTGGATCTCGCCTTGGATCAAACTCTCGTCTTGGGCGACGTCCGTTTGCTGATTTGCCTCGCATCCTATGAGCGCTAAGAGAAGAACTACATTCCAGATCAAAAAGGGAATGTCCTTCCGTCGGATTTTTCCGCCGGAGGCGGATCCGCCTTTGGCGGAAAGACGCCCGAGCCTTGCTAAGTCATGCGAGTGCCAATAGGATTCGGGTTCTGGACTCCCGCTTACAATCCGCGGGAGTGACAATCCCTCTTTTTTTTTCTTGTCATTCCCGCATCCAGAACGAGTTTTAACGCGGGCATGACAAGATGTTTTTGAGATCGCAGATAGAAAAAAGCGTTTCACATTACCCCCCGATTTGTGACATGGTTCTGGTTGGCCGGACAAACCCCGGCCTGTTGATCAGGTGCCCCTCTTCTTTGTTCCAGACGGCTGTGATCACCTGTGCGCGAATATTTTCATCCGAAGCTCCACCTCGCAACATGGATTTCAGGTCGGTTTCTGTGAGAGAGAAGAGACATGTCCTGAGCCTGCCGTCCGATGTGATTCTTATCCGGTTACAATGTTCGCAGAACGGCTCACTCACGGAACTGATAAATCCAATTTCGCCCAATCCGTCTTCAAAACGGTACCGGTCGGCCGGCTGAGCCCCGTGATATTCGACAGGAACCAGTTTCCGCCCCACATGTCTCTCCATGTTTTCGATGATTTCCCTCGAGGGGACGACCTGTTCCATGGTCCAGCCGTCATCAGATCCGATAGGCATGAATTCGATGAACCTGATGACAAAGGGCTTCGAGCGTGCAAGATGAGCAAAGTGCGGAATCTCGTTATCATTCACACCACGCATCAGCACCACGTTGAGCTTGATCGGCGTGATGCCAAGGTTTTCCACGGCTTCAATCCCCCGCCATACCCGGTCGAAATAGCTGCGCCGTGTCATTTGGGCGAATTTTGCCGGGTCCAATGAATCCAGGCTGATGTTGATGCGTCGCAACCCGGCTTTGAACAAGTTGAGAGCCTGCTCGGCGAGAAAGAACCCATTCGTTGTCAGTGCCAGGTCGGAAATTCCATCGATCCTGGCAATTTTTTCGACAAGGAGATGCAAGTCCTTCCGCATCAACGGCTCACCGCCGGTCAAACGGATTTTCGAAACGCCAAGGCTTGCGAAGATTCTGGCAAGTCGAGAAATTTCTTCGTAAGTGAGCAACTCTGCCTTTTCAAGCCACACCATTCCTTCTTCAGGCATGCAGTAGCGGCATCTGAAATTACATCGGTCGGTAACGGAAATACGGAGGTTATTGATCGTCCGACCGAAGGAATCCTTTAGGATTGTCGAACTCGGATTTTGGATTGCGGATTTCAAGGTTTTAGGCTTCGATTTCGGTTTTTTGTTCGTGAGCTTGCAACGACCATTCTACAGTCCCGTCTTCGAAAAACTCCCGTTTCCAGATCGGGACAACCTGTTTCAGTTGGTCAATCAGGAATCGGCTTGCCTGGTATGCCTCATCGCGGTGGGCGGAAGAAACAGCGATGAAGACACTCGCTTCTCCCACGTGAACTTTTCCGACACGATGGACGATGGCGACATCATGCAGACCCCATCGCGCTTTTGCATCCTGCTCGAGCTCCTGCAAAGTCTTGAGAGCCATGGGCATGTAGGCCTCGTATTCAAGCCCCGTGACTTTCCTGCCGTGCGAATGGTTTCGCGTTGTTCCGATGAACACATTCACGGCGCCGGATTCAGGCTTTGTGACTTGCACGAGTAACTTCTCGATATTGATTGCAGAATCTGTAATCTTGACCATCGGGCTGCCTCAGCCGCCGCTCACTGGCGGAATCACTGCAACTTCATCGTTTTCACTGAGAAGATGCCCGTTCCGGACATACTCCTGATTCACGGCCAGGCGAAGACTCGGCTTCCAATCGACAAACCTCGGATTTCTCGCAATCAGTTGGTCGAGCACAGTCTCCGCCGAAGACCCAGACGGAATTTCAACGACCGTCTCGTCAACTCCGGCCAAGTCTTTTGCAATCGAAAAAAGTTTCACTCGCACTTTCATTCGCATTCGCCTTAGAGTAGCTCTACTTCCTACTGGTCTCAGGACTTTCGTCCTGACACTTCAATGAATTTTCAGAAGATTTGCTGCTTGTTAGCGTCAGGAGTAACTCCTGACGCCACATTGGGATCGTTTTTCAGCATTGCTTTAGAGGAGCTCAACTTCGACTTCCTCGCCTGCCTTAAGAACTTCCTTGTCTTCTGGAATCAACACAAGACAATTCGCGGCCACCATCGAGCTCAGAATTCCCGAACTCTGCGACCCGGTGGTTTTCACGATAAGCCTTCCCATTTCGTTGCGGAGAATTCCTCTGCTGAAATTCTTTTTTTTGTCGGTTTTTTTGATCTCATGTTCGAGGAAAGCCCTCAGAATCAGGAGCGGGCGAACCGGTTGCATTCCCATCAGCTTCTCGAGGCCCGGCTTGACAAATTGGAGGAATGTGACAACTGTGGAAACTGGATTTCCCGGCAGACTGAATACCGGCACTCTTCTTTCCGCTTTCTCATATGTGCTGAAAGCCACCGGACCTCCTGGTTTCACATTGACTTTCCAAAATTTTTGCTCGACCTGCAATTCCGCAAGAACTTTCAGAATGAGGTCATACTTGCCAACCGAAACCCCGCCCGACGTAATGAGCGCATCGTGTGCGAGACCCTGAACGACTTTTTCGCGCAACGCCGCTTCGTCATCTCTGGCGACACCAAGATTGACGGGTGTGCAGTGAATCTCCCTGATGAGTCCAAACAAGGAATAGGTATTACTATTGCGAATTTTTCCAGGTAGGAGATGGGATGCAACCTCCACAAGTTCGTTACCCGTCGTGAAGAAAGCAACCAGCGGCCTTTTATACACTTCAATGGAAGACGCGCCGATGGAGGCAAGCACCCCGAGGTGCGAGGCCTGCAGGAATGAGCCTTTCCTGACTGCCATGTCGCCCGCGCGTATATCTTCTCCCCGTTTTCGGATGTTCTTTCCCATTTTGACGGGAACCGTTACCTGGATTGATCCATTGCGGACCTTGATAAGCTCCTGCTCAATCACTGCCGTAGCTCCATCTGGAACCGGCGCTCCTGTCATAATCTGGGCTGCCGTGTTGCGAGCGAGTCCCAGCCGGGACGGCTCTCCTGCCGGTACTTCTGCCACGAGCTCCAAGTGGACAGGATCCTGGTCGGCATGTTGAACGTCTTCTGCCCGGACTGCAAAGCCGTCCATCGAAGAATTGTCAAAAGGCGGAATGTCGTTGTCTGAAATGACATCCGCTGCAGCCACCCGATGGTGCGCTTCCAAAAGCGGAACGCGCTCAACTCCGATCGGGAAAACTGAATGGACAACGGTTTTTCTTGCTTCTTCGACGGAAATCATACGAGCACAATGTGAGGAAAATATATCCATAGGCCGGCGTAAAAGCAAGGAACAATCGTGGGAAACACATTGCTTTTCAAGGCCATTTCGCGTACTTTTGATGCAAGAGAATTGACCCTGAAGGTCAATTTTTTTGTTTCTGGCGGGCTTGCCCGCCGGTTTTTTTGGCGGTGTAGCTCAGCTGGTTAGAGCGCCCGCCAAAAGATCAAGCACGGCGGGCAGGTCGGAATCATAGTCCTCCTCGACTCGCTTCGCTCGGGGTCGCTCGGAGCAGGCTCCGGTCGTGGGTTCCAGTGCAGGAGAACGAGTGGCAGCTTTTTCATTCTACAATCTTCATTTTTCAATCTACAATCTCTCGGCGGGGTAGCTCAGCTGGTTAGAGCGTCGGAATCATAATCCGTAGGTCGTGGGTTCGAGTCCCTCCCCCGCTACAAAACAACGCACCCCTCTCAAGAAGTCAGACTTCGAAGGGGTGCGGTGTTTTGTAATGGACCCGGAGGATTGGACTGTTCGCCTGCCCGCCGAAACGAAGTGGAGGCGGGAGTCCCTCCCCCGCTACAAAACTCAGAAGCAAATCCCGCAACACCCATCTCGCAGTCCCGCTATCCCTTCCTCTTCGTCGAAGGATCCACTGCAGGCTCTTCCAGGTCTACTTCCCTGCGCTTCCTCAAGACCGATGCAACGACGGAAATAATCAAAACACCGGCCACAACTCCGAGAGCGATTCCTATCGGAATAGGAAAAATATCGGCAAGGACCATTTTCACGCCGACAAAACTCAGGACAATCGAGAGACCATGTTTCAAGTAATAGAACAGGTCCATCATTCCGGCCAGAGCAAAATACAGAGACCGAAGTCCGAGAATCGCGAAAACGTTTGAAGTATAGACGATGAAGGGATCTCTGGTGATGGCGAAAATGGCAGGGATGGAATCCACTGCAAACAAAAGATCAGTGGTTTCTACAACGATCAGTACAACGAACAGGAGCGTGGCATATCTTTTTCCGTTGACCTTGACAAAGAATTTCTCCTCGTGGTATCCAGCTGTCACAGGAAGGAATTTTTTGAAGAAGCGAACGATAATATTGCGTTCAGGATGTACCTCGACCGTCTCTTCCTGAAACCACATTTTGATGCCCGTGAAGATGAGGAATGCGCCAAAAACGTATATAATCCAATGGAATCTCTCAATGAGTGCGACGCCCACGAAGATGAGAGCTCCCCTCATGACGAGCGCTCCAAGAATCCCCCAAAAAAGGACCTTGTGCTGATATTTGGCCGGAACTTTGAAGTATGAAAAGATGACGAGGAAAACGAAGAGGTTGTCGACACTGAGGGATTTTTCAATAAGGTAACCGGTCAGGAACTGAAGCGCGGACACGTGACCATACCAGAAATACACCCCGACATTAAACAGGAGTGAAACGCCGATCCACACCGCGCTCCATACCAGCGCCTCTTTGATGCTGACTTCATGAGCTTTGCGATGAAATACAACGAGGTCGAGCGTCAACATCATGAGAACAAAAATGTTGAACCCGACCCAAAGGAGCACTTCGTTGAGCATCAAATCCCTTTCACATCGTGACAGAAGAAGCGGAGACCGAAGTCGGTGGCGAGATCTCGGTGCATATCCAAGGGGGGCCTTCTTCTGTGGACTTCTCCCCTCTCAGACGCCATTGGACTTAAAAGTATGAAAAGAAGCCGTGCTAAACAACAGCTTTTGCGGATGCGCTCAGGCGACTATTCATAGCCGGAGGGTTTGCGGGTCCAGTAAAAATAGAATGGAAGAGATGCTGCGAGCAAAACAATTCCGATGATCGCATTGCGTGTGTCTTCGATGAATGTATTCAGAATAAACAATGCCGCGATGGCTGCAAAAAGAAGTGTGGCGTATGGATATCCCCACGCTTTGTAAGGGCGTACTGCGTCGGGCATTTTTTTTCTCAGCACAATCACGCTGACCGCCGTCAAGGCATAAAAGAACCAGGAGCCGAAGACAACGTAGGAAATGATTTGTTCATACGTGCCGCTCAGCGTCAGGATCGAGCCCCATATCCCGAGCGTGATGACGGAAAACGAAGGACTGTGGAATCGCTCATGCACTTTTCCGAACTTCGGTGAAATCGTGCCGTCGATGCCGGCCGCATAGATCGAACGGGGGCCGGTCAACAGCATTCCATTCGTGGTGCCAAACATGGAAGACATGATGCCGATGATCACGAGTGACGCCCCGACGGGACCCAGCACTGTCAAGGCCACGTCCGCCGAGATGCGTTGCGACGCCGGCATGGCACTGAGCGGAATGATATACGCGTAAGCCAGGTTCGCAGCGATATAGATGACGATGATCGCCAGCGTACCAATGAGCAATGACAGCGGAACATCACGTTGAGGATTTTTGAACTCGCCGGCTGTAAGAGTCACATCGATCCACCCATCATAAGCCCACAGCGCAGAAATCATCGCCAAACCGAACGCGGACGTCATCTGTCCCGTCCAATGCTCCGGCCACCATGGGAGAAAATTGGCTGAGCTCCCTTTCCCCGAAAAAACCACTGCAAGGATGAGGCCGACCAGTGCGACCAATTTTGCCGTTGTAAAAACGTTCATGATCCAGCTGCCCATCTTCACGCCGCGCACATTGAACACCGTCACAACACCGATGACCGTCATAGCTACGATTTGAGTCCAGCCGAAACTGAATTCTATTTCCTGTCCAAACAACGATATCATTGTTTTGTAAAACGCGTTTTCCGGGCTCGTTGCGGGGATGAAATGTCCCAGAAACGTTGCAAACCCGATGGCGAGCGCTGCAGCCGAACCGGCCTTGTTAATGAAGAAATCGTTCCATGAAAACAGGTAGGCCCAAATCCTGCCCACACTGTGGCGCAGATACACATAGGGGCCACCCGCCTGAGGTAACACCGCGCTCAATTCAGCCAGACTCAGCGCGCCGAAGAGAGTCAAGAATCCTGCGACAACCCAGACGATCATAATGGGGCCCATGGCGTGCAAGTGGCCTGCAATCGTGGCAGGAACGATGAAAATCCCTGACCCGATAATGCAGCCAATGTGGATGGCAATCCCCTCCCGTAAACCGAGAGCGCGAATCAACTGTGGGCGTTGTTCCTGCATTTATTGTTTCCTTCTCAAGTTGCTCTTCCAGAATCCATAGGCAAAATACAATACCAGTCCAACAAGAAGCCATACTCCAAAGCGAACCCATGTCACGGTCGGTAAACCCAGCATCAGATAAACGCACATGGCAATGCCGAGCAGCGGCACGACCGGAACCCACGGGGTTCGAAAAACACGGGGCCGGTCCGGATCCGTCTTTCTCAAGATGATGACACCTACGCACACAAGGGCAAAAGCGAAGAGAGTTCCGATGTTCGTGAGCTCAACAATCTCATTAATGTTCGCTACCCCGGAGATCGTCGCAACAGCCACTCCAGTCCAGATCGTTGTGGTGTGGGGCGTTTTGTACTTCTTGTGAACTTTGGAAAAATATTTTGGCAGGAGGCCATCCCTCGACATCGAAAAGAAGATGCGGGGTTGGCCCATCTGAAACACCAGAAGAACGGCCGTCATCGAAATGACAGCACCCAGGGAAATAATGCCGGCTGCCCAGTCTAAACCGAGATTTGCAAAGGCGGCCGCCAGCGGATCGGCGACGCCCAACTGATGCCATGGCTGCATCCCCGTAAGAACTGCCGCCGTACCGATATAAATAATTGTGCACACGATCAAAGACCCTATGATTCCGATGGGCATATCCCGTCCCGGATTCTTGCACTCTTCCGCGGCAGTCGAGATCGCATTGAAACCGATGAATGCAAAGAAGATCAAACTCGCCCCCGTCCATACGCCGCTAAAACCGTTCGGCATGAAAGGAGACCAATTCTCAGGTTTCACATAGACCGCGCCCACGCCGATGAAAAACAGCAGGATCACGAGTTTCAACGCCACCATGATGTTGTTCGCCGTTGCGGACTCCTTTATTCCTCTCACAAGCAACCACGTGACAAAGCCCACAATGGTCACGGCAAGAAAATTGAAAATCACAGGGATGCCCAGAACCGTGGGATGCTGCAGCCACGCTTCATGCGCCAGCGCCATGTTTGTACCTACTTGCCCTCCCGCAGCCGCGGCCGCCTCAGCTGCTTGGTGCGCAGAGCGGTAGTCGACGGAAAGCCACGCCGGAATGTGCAATCCCAGCCCTTCCATG
This sequence comes from Ignavibacteriales bacterium, assembly GCA_031406095.1. GTDB lineage: Bacteria > Bacteroidota > Ignavibacteria > UBA10030 > UBA10030 > JANOGR01. Next base: position 766 of record JANOGR010000211.1, on the reverse strand, counting down.
AGCTGGTGAAAATATGCGGCCCAACCGATGGCTACGGCAACGTTGCCCACGGCATACTCGATGATCAAGTCCCAACCGATGATCCACGCAACAACTTCTCCCAGTGTGGCATAGGAATACGTGTACGCGCTTCCGGAAATCGGAACAAGTGCAGCAAACTCTGCATAGCACAAGGCGCAGAATGCGCACGCCACTGCAGTGAGAATGAATGAAAGTATGACCCCAGGCCCCGCGCCGAGGTGGCCGGCACCTCCAGCGGCAGCAGTCCCGATCACGGCAAATATCCCGGTACCGATGATGGCGCCTATGCCCAGTGCGATGAGGTCGATGGAACCGAGCGTACGCTTCAGCTGGTTTTCACCCGAGGCTTCTGCGTCTTCCTTGATCCTATCGAGATTCTTGCGGCGAAGGAGCTGACTGAGCATCGTGTTTCCTTTTTTTTAACCGCCAAAAATAACTAATTGGATTTCTTCAGGCAAGAGAGATCCGACAGAACGAATCGTGCTTCCTTTTAGGACTTTCTCAACGAGGTTACGCGACGGGGCCCCCAGGATGACGCGATCCGCCCCAAACATGGCAGCATGCTCGGCGATGGTGTACCCGACCTCATTACTGGGAATGGAAATGAGCTGGTAATCAACGTCTGCGCCGGCGCATTTTTCTTCGATCTTGCGTTCCTCGCCGTTTGCCAGCAACTCAAGACGTTCTGGCAGCGAACCGACAGCGATTTCCTTAATCCGCAGGACGAACAGCATGGCGTTGCGCG
>JANOGR010000122.1:0-5534 GCA_031406095.1 Ignavibacteriales bacterium | reverse complement strand
CGAAAACTGTCGGAGGTGGTACTACTCTCCCATCACCTTCACAATGACGCGTTTTTTGCGCTTGCCGTCGAATTCGGCGTAGTAGATCTGCTGCCAGGGCCCAAAATCGAGTTTTCCATCGGTCACTGGAACGATGACCTCATGATGCATAAGGAGGCTTTTGAGGTGAGAATCGCCGTTGCTTTCACCGGTTCGATGATGTCGATAGTTCGCATTGAACGGGGCGAGCTTCTCAAGCCATTCGTCGATGTCCTGGATCAGCCCCGATTCCGCATCATTGACATAGATCGATGCGGTGATGTGCATGGCCGAAACGAGGATCATACCCTCTTTGATCGCACTTTTCTGAAGAATCCGCTCAACATCACTCGTGATATTGACGTATTCCCGATGCTTCGCCGTATTGAACCACAGGTATTCAGTGTGCGCTTTCATGGAAAACTCCTCACGGAAGGGGTACCAAACGCAGGATACGGTCGTCGTTTTCAAAGGGGCGGGCTCTTCCATCCCGGTTGCTCGTTGAAAAATACAGGTAACCATCAGGCCCCTCCGCCACTTCACGAATCCGTTTGAATTCGGCCTCGATGAGGTGTTCTTCCCGAACCACTTTGCGTGCGTCTTTTTCATCCAAGATAACCCGAATGAGCTTCTGACCACGAAGACACCCGAAGAAAAAATTGTTTCTGAACTTAGGGAAAACAGTCCCACTGTAAAACATCCCGCTCGCAGGGGCAACCGCGGGGGTATACTCCAAGAGCGGCGATTCCATGCCAGCCTTTTTGACTTTGTGATGAATCTCAGGCCAGCCGTAGTTTTTTCCGGACTCGATGATGTTCACCTCGTCTCCACCTCCCGGGCCGTCGAAACCTGAAGGCCCGTGTTCTGTCTCAAACAACAACCCGGTTTGCGGATGAAAGTCTATGCCCTGGGGGTTACGTACACCGACGGCATAAATGGCCGACTTTGGGTCAGGATTATCGGACGGGATAGACCCGTCATCGTTGAGTCGTAGAATTTTACCTCCCAAAGACTTCTTATCCTGTGCTATTTCCCGGTCTGCCGCGTCCCCTGCTGTCACATACAGTTTCGCGTCCGGCCCGAAGCGGAGCCGGCATCCGTTATGAACTGATGAGCCCGGTAGGCGCGGGATCACATCAACGCCACCCGACAAACTGTTGTTCTCAAGTTTGAAACGAACAACTTTGTTGGCGAGGTCGCCCTTGAGAGACGTTGTGTAACTCAGGTACACAAATTTGTTCGACGAGAATTTTGGATGAAGGGCAAGACCCATAAGTCCGCCTTCGCCACGATGTGCCACCTCTTTCAGTTCGGCGATCAGGATGGGTTTCGACTGACCTTTTCGTAATACCTGAAGCCGACCCGGCCGCTCGGTAAAATACATGTTCCCATCCTGATCAAACACGATGGACCAGGGTACCTCGAGGTTTTCCAGAACAGGTTCAATTCGGAATTTCACACCGTCAGATGTCGAAAAAGTTTGCTGACGGGCGACGACACTCCCGAAAAGAAAAATCAAGGCCGCCAAAGTCGATTGAAGAGACCTGCGCTTCATATCTCGTATTTTTGTTTGACAGACTCGGGTATATCCTCAGACCGGCCTGTCTTCAGATTAATCATTGTAAAAAGGAACCAGCCATCGCAGGAAATTTTCCCATTTCCCTTCTTTGTGATTTCGAACTGTACCTTCACGCCGTCCTTCAGGAAATCTTCTATCCAGGTTCTTACAACAAACCGCTCGCCCAGGCCAAGAGGCCGTTTATACTCCACATGAGCTGTTTTTACAACCCATCCAAGCCCCATCGAAATGAAATCCTGCATGGGCATTTTATAACATCGTTCCATCTGGTCGTATCTCGCCGCAAGAACATAGTCAAAATACTTGCTGTTGTGGACATGGGCATTCATATCCAGGTCGTCAGGCCGAACCTGTAATTCCGTCTCGAACTTTGACCGAAGTGGGATGGGCACGTGTGAAGGGTCTAGTTGTAGTAATAACCCACGACAATGCACATTTCGTCTTCACTCGTGATGCCAAAGTGCAGGTCGCGGTCGGTATTGTTGTTGTAGGTAACCTCTATCCTGTACCCCTCGCCAGCCTCGAACCTGAGTGGAGGAGAGAACGTCTTCAGAGGAGGATGATCCCAATCGTAGTTTTCATAGAGCAGCTTGTCGTGATTGATACCGCCGACGCCGTAGATTTTGAAAGCCTCTCCCCTCTTGTGAGTGTGCGAGCTGAGCATGAAAACGTTCCGGGCCCATGCCCTGGTCCAAGTGTATTGAACAGTCGTTTTTTGGCCCCGCGCAAGGGAAAGCAACACGTAATTGTCGAAGATGGGCACGGCAATTTTCGTGGAATCATTCCTCGGAACACTGTGCAGGTTCACATACACTTCTCCAGTTTTTACGGCGGTTCCTGTATTGACATAATGAGAATTGTAGTCGAACCCCTGGTACGGATTCATGCGCAACACCACGTTCGAGGGAAGCTGGTAGTCGAACGCTGGAGTCTGCGAACCTGCAAACAATTGACGTCCCGCACGAAAGATCTCACCATTGGTTGTTGTGAGATCGCGAATCTCACCTTCCCTTAAGCCGGTTGAATTATACGAATACAGAATAAAATGGTGGCTTCCCGTCCTCATCTTTACTTCGATTCTGTTGACATACAGGGAATCTGCGTTCTTCGATTTGTTGTAAACGAAAATCTCCCGCTCCGAGACCGGGTCGATTGCAAAAGGCCTGAGCTGAAGCTGAAGTCCTTGCTGAGGCGGATCCGGAGGAGTAAATGTGTCGTTTGAAACAACTGGGTCGCGAATCAACCGTGCATCCGCAACTTCGCCTTCCCGGGGTGCACCCGCCTGAATCCATTGCCGAATGAATTCGCGATAATTCGAAGGCAAGGCTGATGTTGAATTCGAAGGCATCCGGTTTCCGAAATCCGGGCTCTGTGTTCCGTCGATTTTGAGAAACAGAAAACTACTGTCAGGCCTGAAGGGTCGAACACGGGCAAATTTCGCGGCTCGGGCAAAGGTATTCGTCGGCTCAGCATTGACGAGATTCGAGTACAAGCTGCTCGATTCGAGATCGAGGCCGCCAGAGTGGCTCGTGGAATTGTGGCAACCCGATACCGCGCAGTTTTGGTTCAAAATCGTCACTTGAATTGACTCAAAAGTCGTTTTTGAGCCTTCCGCTTCCACCTGTACTCCCTTGTCGCAGGAAGAAAAAAGACAGATCGCAAGAAACGCTATAAAATGGCTTATTCTAAGGGTCATTTTTTCAAGCTTGCTGAAACTCAACACAAAATGGATTTTTTTGACAGGATAAGCAAGAAACTGCTTGTAAAAGCAAAGGCGCCGGTGGAATTCCGGCGCCTTCGCTTGAACTGTCTCTATTGCAGAGAATTACTTGAAACTGAGAACGGCTTCCTTTGCGGCCTTTGCCACTCGGAATTTCACAACCGTTTTTGCTGGGATCTGAATCGACGCACCAGTAGCTGGATTTCGGCCCATTCTCGCTTTTCTGTCTACGAGAACAAGCTTTCCGATTCCAGGCAGGGTGAAGGAGTTTTTGGCTTCCCTATAGGCCAAACTAGCAATCTCTTCCAAGACATTTACTGCAACCTTCTTCTTCAGGTCAAATTTGCTGGCGATATGCGCAGCAATTTGGCTCTTGGACATTGCTTTTCCCATTTGTTGATCCTCTTTGAAGGTGATTAGATGAGTTAGTTAAAAGAACGTTTGAACAACTGACCAGAACCTTAAACCCGCCTTATACTTATGGCCTTTCAAAAACACACTAGAAATATACGAATTTCCTGAGGAAAGTCAAGAAAAAAATATCAAAATTACTAAGGAATCTGACGATTTCGCTTTGCTAGATGTTCTGTCGTAAAGTCTTTTCTCGTATGATCTTATGCCAGATGTGAGCAGCTTCAGCTAGGTTCCACACAGAATCTTCGTGGAACGACTCCCGCCTGTTTGTTCATCTGAAGGAGAATTGCAACTAGTGTTCAATTCGCCAAATCGACTCAGCGATGTAATGAAATGTGATTGTCAGTGCACTGGATAATCTGAAACATTGGGAACTCAAAAATATCTTATTGATGTTGCAGACTTGACTTCACAGATGAATTTACCTGAGGTTGCCTTAACTCGTCGTTAACATGGAAATAACGCGCACGTTGTTTTTGTGTTCTTTGTTTTTTAGCTTACGCCCGTCTAATAGTGTATCTAACCAACAACCCTTCATTAACTTCAAATCTGGGGTATCCCCATGTCAATTGAAAAAGTGTCTCGAACTCTCGCGTTAGTCGCACTCTTTGTTGCGACAGTCGCGGGGAGTGTTCTCGCTCAGACGGGAACCATCAATGGTCAAGCCACTGACCAAGACTCGAAACAACCTCTTCCCGGGGCAAATGCTGTTCTCGTCGGTACAAGTTTCGGTTCTTCTTCGGATGCAAACGGCAATTTTTCTATCAAGAATGTTCCAACCGGACTTTATACGCTTCGGGTCTCCTTGCTGGGATATGTGCGGCAAGATCGGTCCATCACTGTCAGAGATGGCGAAATGACGATTTACATTGCCCTCACTCAGACAACTCTTCAGGGTGGTGAGGTCATCGTGGAAGTCAACCGCGCCAAAGAGCGCCAAACTCCGGTTGCCTTTACGGACATTGGAAAAGAGCAGATCGATGAACGCATTCACGGGCAGGATGCACCACTGCTTTTAAAGGGCACGCCTGGGCTTTATGCGTTTTCAACGGATGGAGTTGGAAACGGGGAATCAAAATTGTTCGTACGCGGATTTAATCAGAACTATGTTCAAGTTCTTATCAATGGTGTTCCTACGAATGATCCAGAGTCAAACTCAGTCTACTGGTCAAACTGGGGATCCGTTTCTTCCTCTGCGGCGTCCGTTCAAGTTCAACGCGGGGCAGGTTCTTCACTGTACGGAGCGGGTTCTTTCGGCGGATCGTTCAATATCGTCACTGGAACCCCAAGACCACAGGCGTTTTATGGAATCAACCTAAACCTTGGTTCTCCTCTGAATACTTTGTACGGGATAGACCTCAACAGCGGCTTAATTGATAATACGTACGCCCTTTCATTTCGATTTGACAGAAAGCTTGGAGAGGGAAACCGGTTGGGCGCGCGTTATGAAGGTTACAACTACTATTTCTCAGGATCATTGTATTTCAACAACGAACAATCACTGAAGATAGTCCTTCACGGAGCACCTCAGGAACATGGTTACTCATTCAGCAACGACATCAGCTACTTCAAATATTTTGACTACAAGGCAAACTCTGCTCCTTGGCTGCCACTCGACGCCGTCAATAAATTACCTTCAAGCGCAAGCGGAAAGCCGAACTATGGGTTGACTGATGGAGTGCGGGAACTCATGGCACCCGATTACGTTACACTGGCGCATAACCATTTTCACAAGCCGCAACTCGAGTTCCATTATAATCACGACCTCGGGAATGAATCGGCATTTCGCGCAACGTTCTTCTT
>JANOGR010000199.1:0-2438 GCA_031406095.1 Ignavibacteriales bacterium | reverse complement strand
GGAATTGCCGGCTGGTCATCGGACGGCAAGGAAGTCTACGTCACGGAAACGGACCGGACCACGCCGCGGGTCTTTGCGGTTCCCGTCGACGGTGGTAAACCGAGAGCAGTGACAACCGGTTCCGGAATATACTCGGGCGTTTCCTTCAGCCGGGACGGAAAGACAATCACGTTCGTCTGGCAGAGTCCTGAAACATCTCCCGATATCCACATCTCGGCTGTCCGCAAATTCGAGCCTCGAAAACTGACCTCTGTGAATGCTGATTTTCCAAAACTTGCCATGGGCAAAACCGAGGTTATCAGTTGGAAGTCGAAGGACGGTTCCGAAATTGAAGGCTTGTTGACGTATCCGGTCAACTATGAAAAAGGGAAGCGCTATCCGCTGGTCACCAACATCCACGGCGGCCCTGCGGGCGTCTTCACGCAAAACTACACCGGTGCAAGTTCTGTGTATCCGTTACAGGCATTTGCGCAGGAGGGGTATGCAGTACTTCGTCCGAATCCCCGCGGCAGCAGCGGCTATGGAGCGAAATTCCGCCGCGCAAACATCAGCGACTGGGGCTATGGCGATTTTGAAGACGACATGACGGGAATCGACAAAGTGATCGAAATGGGCGTGGCTCATGCGGACAGCCTTGTGCTTTGCGGATGGAGCTACGGCGGCTACATGACCTCCATGGCCATTACGAAGACGAATCGCTTCAAAGCTGCGAGCGTGGGAGCGGGTGTCACAAACCTCATGAGCTTTGTCGGCACAGCCGACATCCCGAGTTTCCTGCCGTCGTATTTCGAAGGCGAATACTGGGACAGAATGGATGTCTACATGAAGCATTCTGCGATGTTTAACGTCAAGAATGTCCAGACGCCGACTCAGATTCTACACGGTGAGCGGGATGCCCGAGTGCCTCTCTCTCAAGGCCAGGAGTTGTATATTGCCCTCAAGCGGCGTGGTGTTCCTGTTGAAATGATCACGTATCCCCGGACTCCTCACGGGCCCCAGGAACCGAAGTTCATCAGGGATCTTGGCGAGCGCATGATTGCCTGGTTCAACAAGAATCTGAAAAGGAACGGCGGTGCTTCTACGCTAGGAAGCAACTAGCTTATAGCGCTAAGAATGCGACGCATCTGTGAGATGCGTCGCATTTTACGCTTACGCGCCGGGAAGTTCATCCGGCGCTTATTGTTTACAGGATGGCCGACGAGCTGAACATATCGCAAAACATTTCCATTCCGCTTGCTGAACTCGATTTTGTTACATCCCGCAGCGGAGGGCCGGGCGGGCAAAATGTCAATAAAGTCGAAACCCGTGTTGAGCTGCTTTTTCATATTGACGGCTCGCAGAGTCTCGGGGATGCCGAAAAAGAGATTCTGCGGGGGAACCTGAAATCAAAGATCGATTCGGACGGCTACATCCACGTTGTCGCTCAGGAATCACGGAGCCAGTGGCAGAATAAGCAAAGGGCGATCGAGAAGTTTGCTCAACTTCTTCGTGCAGCCCTGAAACCGAAAAAGAAAAGAATCAAAACAAAACCCTCTCGTTCTGCAAAAGAACGACGGCTCCAGGGAAAACGAAAAAAAGGCGAACGCAAGAAGCTGAGGAAGCTTTTCAATCATGAATGACGAATTCGCAAAGCAGCACATGGAGTTTTGCAGGAGGAAACTGCTCCACGAATATCTTCCGACGATCCATCGCTGCCTCTCCGAGTTGAGCGAAGAAGATGTGTGGTGGCGGGGGCATGAAACGGATAACTGTGTGGGGAATCTGCTGCTCCATCTTTCCGGGAATGTGAGGCAATGGATTATTTCCGGCGTCGGGGGGGCTGGGGATGCGAGGGACCGACAGAAGGAATTCACCGAGCGAAAACACCTGCCCAAAGCCGAGCTGCTTCAAAAACTCGAAAACACGTTACGGGAGGCAGACACCGTGCTGGAGAAACTCGATCTTTCGAAATTGCTGGAAATCAGACATATTCAGAAATACGACGTCACGTGCCTGGAGGCCATTTCGCACGTCGTTGAGCATTTTTCCGGCCACGTCGGTCAAATCATTTATATCACGAAGCTACGCAAAGGCGTAGACCTTCAATTCTATAATCTCTAACAGATTGTTAAGAACGATCGAAGCCATAAGGGTTCAGAAAAAGAGGTAAATTGGATGTAGTCGGGGGCTGAGTGTAGACCTCACCTACCCTCTCCTAAAAGGAGAGGAAAAACTTAAACTCGCAAAAACAACTTGTTTGAAACACCTCCCCTCTTAGGGGAGGAGAAAGGTGGGGTCTACACCGGAGTTCATTTCAACGATGATTTTGAATCCACATTCTTCTCCCGATGATGCAGATGATGCATAAGATCAGTTCAACAAACGTAGACCTCAAATTCTATAACCTCTAGGAGTTTTTATGAAAATCTTTTCGGCAGTCATTCTGGTGTCCCTTTTTT
>JANOGR010000186.1:0-4227 GCA_031406095.1 Ignavibacteriales bacterium | reverse complement strand
AGAGTTCCGATCCAATCCGCGAAAATCACGCTCGATTTCACTGCGGAACCCGAGCTTCCGTCCATTGAGTTCGATTCGGAGAAAATCGAGCAGGTTGTTCAGAACTACGTTACCAATGCCATCAAATTCACTCCGGCCCAGGGAGCGATCGTTGCGCAGGTTCGCAAAGTCGCTTTGGTAGCCGAAGAGGGACAACCTCCCGCGGAGTTTGTTATGGTCTCCGTTTTCAACAGCGGCAGCGGGATCCCCAAAGAACAGTTGCCGTTGATCTTCGACCGCTATCGGGACCTGGTTTCCGGCAAGTCGGAAGACAAAAAACGTTCGACCGGCCTCGGGCTCGTCATTTGCCAACGGATCGTCGAAGCACATAACGGCAAGGTCTGGGTCGAATCGGAGGCAGGAAAAGGCGCTACGTTTTTCTTCGCCATCCCCATTCGCTAACCTCGACTTCGAGGACCCAGCGTGTCCACTCCGTCCATCAGCGTTCTCATCGTCGACGACGAAGAACCCTTCCTCGACCTCCTTCAGAAGGTCATCTCACAAGAAGGCTACGCGGTTGAAACCGCCAACGACGGTGTCGCGGCGATCAACAAGCTTCAGTCGAAATCGTACGACCTGGTTCTCACCGACCTCAAAATGCCCCGCGTGGACGGACTGGAAGTCCTCAAGTTCGTCAAGGATCACTATTTTGACACGCAGGTCATCATGCTCACCGGCGTCAACGACATCAGCATTGCCGTGGAATGCATGAAATCGGGAGCCTTCCATTTCGTGACAAAGCCGTACGGTGTACCTGAATTGCTCGCCGTCGTCGAGCGTGCACTGGAACGGAAAAAACTTGCCATCGAAAACAAGGTGCTCAAAGCAGAGCTGTCACGTCATTCCATCGGGGGCCAGATTATTGGCAATAGTCGTTCGTTCCTCGAAGTGTTGAATGTCGCTTCCAAAGTCGCGCCAACTGACTCGACGGTCTTGATCCAGGGTGCTAGCGGAACGGGAAAGGAATTGGTCGCAAGCTTTCTTCACCGGAACAGCATTCGCAAGGACCAGCAGTTTCTCGCCTTAAATTGCGCTTCCATTCCCGAGACGCTTATAGAAAGCGAGTTGTTCGGACATGAGAAAGGTGCTTTTACCGACGCGATCGCCATGAAGCAGGGCCTGGTGGAAATAGCGAGCAGTGGAACGTTGTTCCTGGATGAAATCGGCGAGATCAGTTTGATGGTGCAGCCAAAACTCTTGCGTTTTCTTCAGACGGGAGAATTTCGCCGGGTCGGCGGAAACAAGACACTCAAAGCCGATGTCAGAGTGATTTCTGCCACGAATAAAGATTTGCGGGATGAAGTTGAGCAAGGAACGTTTCGCGAGGATCTGCTCTATCGAATCAACGTCATCCTTTTACAGATACCTTCGTTAAAGGACCGTAGGGAGGACATTCCGCTTCTCGTAGACCATTTTCTGAAAAAGCGTGTGCGCTCCAAAGAGCCGAAACGCATCGACCAAAAAGCCCTGGAGCTCCTTGAGAAGTACGATTGGCCCGGAAACATTCGGGAGCTTGAGAACGTGATTGAACGGGCCGGCATCCTCTGTGAGGACAACGTCATCAGAACGGTGGACCTCGCGCTTCCGCTGGGAAGCAGGTCGTATCAGGAGCAAAGATCGGCGGGAAAGGGATCCGGTTCCCTCCTGGGCTCGCCCGTGTCCATCCGTGAAGTTGAAAAAGCCCATATCCATGGCGTTTTGAAAACAGTCAACTGGAACAAGAATACGGCCGCTGAGATCCTCGGAATCAGCCTTAAAACCCTTTACACAAAGATTCAGCAGTACAACCTGTCCAAGGAGTAAGCAGTCCTGCCCACTGCGGTCTGACGCACCATGCGTATTTATTTTCTCCGACACGGAGATGCCGCAGCCGATCCATCCCTGCATGACAGTGAACGCCCGCTGACTGAACTGGGACGCCGCCAGGCAAACACCGTTGCCCGGTTTTTCCACCGAACGAACACGAGCATCACCTCCATATTCTGCAGCCCTCTTCTTCGCGCACAACAGACCGCTCACCCCGTTCGGGAACAGCTCGGAGTCAAGAACCTTGTCTTGACCGAGAATCTCGTTCCCGGAAACGACGTCCGTCAGCTGCTCGAACAAATAAACGCACATCAGGCCGATTCCATCCTCCTTGTTGGCCATGAACCTCTGTTAAGCGAATTGATTGCGATGCTCGTTGCAGGAGGAACGGACCTCAGGATTGAAATAAAGAAAAGCAGCGTTGCGCTCGTTGAAACAACTCCTCCCGTACGGAGAGGACATGGTCTGCTGAAATGGCTTATCCATATCGACCATCTTCAGCAATTGGAATGATTCCTGATTCGATCGACACGAAAGAATTTCAGAAAAACTTGCCGGGATACAATCAGAAGTTTGAGGGTTTTCTTAAGGCCTCGCAAACACCGCTTCATCAGACCGCACGCTCGCTCTGGCAGGGGATAGCGGCACTCCAGGCCCCTTTTTTCTTTGACGCTGATACAGATATGGCTAAATTTACGTTCGGCAACGGCCGCAGCGTCTCTCTCTGCACGAGTGTACGCCGGTTCCATCGACCGAAGAAGACCGGCAAACCGCTCAGCATGACAATCATTTTGGGCGGATTCAGAAACGAGTATGACGATCCTGAGAACCAACTCGTGCCGTGTGATCAGGCCGGCAAAATCGACTGCTGTTACTTCGGCATGGGCGAAGATGAAGAAGATCTTGCAACATTTTACATCGGCCAACTCATCAAGATAAAACCGGTGCGAAACAATCTGGATTTGGCAGAAAAAGCAAGAATCTCGCCACGAAGGAAGCGCTAGGAGAACCGATGGAACTCAAAATTGTTAAGATCGAAAAACCCGAGGCCACGAATTTCATCCTTGGCCAGTCGCATTTCATCAAGACTGTGGAAGATATGTACGAGGCCGTCGTGCAAACATCTCCTCAAATGAAATTCGGACTCGGATTCTGCGAATCTTCAGGTCCGGCTCTGGTCCGTTGGGCTGGCAATGATCATGCACTGATCGAGCTCGCAAGGAAAAACGCGATGACATTGTCCTGCGGACATTGTTTCATCTTGTTCATGGAAAACGGTTTTCCCCTGAATATCCTCAACGCCATCAAAGGGTTGGCGGAAGTCTGCAATATCTATTGTGCGACGGCAAATCCGGTGGAAGTCGTCATCGCTGAAACAGACCAGGGACGCGGAATCCTCGGTGTGATTGACGGAGTGAAGACGAAGGGAATCGAAACAGAAAACGACATCAAGGCGAGGAAGGAGTTCCTGAGGAAGATAGGGTATAAATTCTAGATTGTAGATTGTGGATTGTAGATGGAAGATTGACAAACTGAGTTTAAGGGAGAACGCAAATGAAAACCATCATTACTTGTTTTATGCTGATTATGTTGATTGGATGCGGAAAGACTGACGACGAGCTCCGAAAGATGATACAAGATGAAATGAGCAACGCTTCGCGGTCCTACGTGACCAACGCGCAAGTGATCGGACCGTACACGCCTGCCGTCAAAGTTGGGAATCTCGTATTCATTTCCGGCCAAGTGGGAATCAGTCAGGAGACCGGTGAACTAGTGGGCAATGATACGGAAAGTCAAACGAAGCAGGCGCTGATGAACCTGCTGTCCATCGCGAAACAGGCGGGGTGCGATTCAAGCGATATCGTGCAGTGTTCTGTGTTTCTCAAGGACATCAAAGATTTTCAGAAAATGAACATCATATATGGCGGATTTTTCGCAGAGGGGAAATACCCTACCCGAGCCACCGTGGAAGTCTCAAACCTTCCCCGCAATGCAAAGGTGGAAATTGCTGCCATTGCTGTGAAATCAAAACCCTAATATCGAAACACGAAACAAACTCTAATGTCAGAAATAGGAAATCCAAAACGGTATGATCTGGAAGAGCGTACGGAGAAGTTTGCAAGAAGAGTTGGAGAATTCGTTGAAGGACTCCCGAAAACCATGACTAATCTGGAATATGGAAAACAGCTTGTCAGAGCATCAGGCTCAGTCGGAGCGAATTACATTGAAGCAAACGAAGCTCTTGGCAAGAAAGATTTTGCAATGAGGATCAAGATATGTCGGAAGGAAGCCAAAGAGTCCGGCTATTGGCTCCGACTCGTCCATTGCAGCGACAAAGAAATGAACAGTAATAAGCTACCCGAATATATTATTGAAAAATTA
>JANOGR010000179.1:0-3177 GCA_031406095.1 Ignavibacteriales bacterium | reverse complement strand
ATCGTCCAGCAGTTCCATCACCTTCGCGTACGGATAGAACCGGGTTTGCGAGAACACATCTGCATACTGAGCGAGCAATTGGTAGAATAGTTTTGTTTCCGCGTCGATGCCCGGTCCATGCGTTTGTACTGCCGCCTGCTGTTTCATCGAAGGCTTGTTGTACGGCCGGTCCTTTTTCGTTCGTTCAAGCAAAGCTTCGATGTTTCCACGTTTTGTCTCTGTCAAATCGTTCTGAAAGTTTCGGCTGGTTTTCAAACCCGATCGATCCAGCACCTTTTGCAGAGCCTGGCTTTGCTCTTGAATTTCAACACCGAGAGCGGTGAGTTCGGCCGAGCGGTCATCCATGACAAGCGGTTTCGTCAGCATCCTGAGTGTGTGGTAGAGTTTCTGGCATTCCCTGAGCATGTTGTTGTACGGATTCCAGAGAAAGCGGTGCTGCGTAAACCTTGTCTGTTCGATGAGCAAAACAAGTTTTTTTACAAGCTCGGCGTACATCGTCTGGGCTTTTGCGTCGTGAGTGAACTCGGCAAGAGCCTCCGCCAGGGGTTTGTCTGAATTGAACAGGATATCGGTGGACTGCGCATAGCCGAACTCCAGGGCCGTCGACTGGAATACCGAAATAAGGAAGCTGTCGATCGTGCGCACCTGGAAATCTGAGAAACGCTCAAGGATCATCTCCAGCACAAGGTCTGCGCGGTCGCGGAGTTCCTGGCCCCGCATCCCCACGAGGTCTTCAATCTCGGAGGGAACATCGCCTTTTCCAAGCACGATGGCCTTGAGGTATTTCAGCACGCGCTGTTTCATCTCGGCCGCAGCGTTGTTCGTGAACGTGATGGCAAGAATGTTTCTCAGGTCGTTGTGCGGAATGCGCCTCGAAAGGAGGAGCTGCAGGTATCTCAGCGTGAGCGTGCGGGTTTTTCCCGATCCCGCAGAAGCCGTCACAACGGTAAGGTCCGGGAGACTTAATTCGGTATCGGGTGCGAGAATGGTCGACATGAAAAAACTTCGAAGGCAGGCTTAAGCTATTGAGAGAAGTCTAGAGAAGCAACGTGCCCCGGTAGATGTATTGCAGATGGACTCCATCTTACGGTATTACACTTTGCGATGGAGGCCATCGCGGGTCTCTTTGTGTAGATGGACTCCAACTTAAGGTATTGTACTTTGCGATGGAGTTCATCGAAGGAGAAATCAGGGCTGCTTCTTCACCTCTTCGATTTCCAGGCTGTAGGAATACTTATCGAAATAAATGTTCTTCTCCCCGTACTCCAATTCTCCCCGCTGGAAATCGACATTGTCGGACCGGAGTGACCGTTTCGGCGGGTCGAGCACCTGATTATGATCGCTGTTCGCAGACATCCGGTACTGGTCCAATCCGCCGAAATAGAATTGCCGGACTTCTTCCTTCTGCTCTTTCGAGAGGCTGTTCATATAGCGCACCGCGAAAATCCCCATGTACGGGTCGACGGGAATCCAGCCCCAAGGCTTGACGTAGATCTCGGTCCAGTCGTGTATCGTTTTTCCTCCGGGGAAGGTGAACCATGCCGACTGCCAGCGCGCCGGGATTCCGTTGTACCGGCAAAGGGTAATGAACAGCAGCGCTTCCTGGCCGCAATCGCCGTACATTTTATCCAGGCAATATTCACCAATGTTGCGAATCGTCGAGTACTCGAGCGCGTAGCTGTACTTGATGTTCTCCGTTATCCAGTCGTAGAACTTCCTCGCTTTGGCGAGCGGATTTTTCTCTTTACCGGCAAGTTTATCTGACAGCTTTTTCATCTTGTCGGTAAAGACAACGTGCGGGCCTTCCTGCGTGAAATCTCTTACCGCAGGGTCTACCGGGTCGAGAGGCAGAACTTCCTCTTCCTTGAGCTTGAAGTAAATTCCAAGAGACGAGTATGTGTATTCAATTTTGAATTCTGTCGGCTGGTCTTTCGCGGATTGCTGTTCCATGTATGCCGAGCGAATACTGCTTTCCTCGTCGGCAATCGCGGTTGAGACTGCGGACGATGAGACCAGCTGAAAGTCCTTCTGATAGGCGAATTTCCGGGGAATGGGCAGCCACGCACGAACCGTTTCACCGGCAGGAACGACGTTCGCCTTCAATTTGACCTTCATGACCGTCTTGAACGATTTGGGCAGCACATAGGGCTCACGGTTGCTTGAGGCTTTCTTGATGGCGACACAGCTTTCCCAAACAGCCCGTTCAAATGCAGATTCATCGGGTGGGTTGATCCGTCGCGCGGCGATTTCCGGATAACGCCAGAACAGGTTGCTGCGGCTCACGCCGATGAAATACTGCGACCCGTCGATGGTTCTGATATCGAACTTCCCCTCCGCAATCCAGCGCTCAAACTCGGCGGGAGTGACGCCTTTAATCGACTTCTCAACTTGAGTGTAGAGCCTGTCCTTCGTCATGGAATAATCCTGTTTGATGCGCTCCAGTCTGTCGACTTCAAACTCGAGCTTTTTTCTTTCCTCGGAGCTCAAGCTGTAATTCTCGGTAAGCGGTTTTTGAAGCTCGGTTGCGGCCTCTTTGAACTTTCCCTCTTCCTCCAGTTGCGCCGCACGCCGGAGAATATTTTCCTGCCCCTGCAGACTCAGGGTAAAGCAAATGAATGTTAAAACGAGTTTCAATTTCATACTTGATCCTTTCTCTCTCCTGCAAAAGTAACCGTTGAATGTCTCAAATCCAAGATTGACTTTCCGGGGAGGTTTCATGTTCAAGACACGTTTTGCATCCCGTCCTCACACAAAGAAGAACAACGTGCCCGTTGAATACATTGTCTTCCCCGACGAGGGACACGGTTTCGTCAAAAGAGAGAACGAAATCAAAGGCTACAAGGCAATTCTGGATTTTCTGGAGAAATACCTGAGAGGGAAGACACAGGGTTGAGGCTTCACAAGCGAGTCATAACGAGTGACAATGGGATTCGGGTTCTGGACTCCCGCTTACAATCCGCGGGAGTGACAGTTCTTCTTTTTTGCTTGTCATTCCCGCCCGCCTGCCTCTGCGGTGGCTGGCGCAAAGGCGGGCAGGCATGCCTTTAGCGGGAATCCAGAACGAGTGTTGACTTTGCACACTGTCGTATGTTTGAGCAGAAAACCTACTATGTTTACATCATGGCAAGCAAGAGGAACGGAACACTCTACACAGGGATTTCGAGTGCACTTGAGGTG
>JANOGR010000106.1:0-3296 GCA_031406095.1 Ignavibacteriales bacterium | reverse complement strand
TCAAAACAGTCGTCGAGGTTCCTCCAGCTCACAAGGTACTTGGCATCCACATTGCCGCCAAAAAACTCGTAATCGTCGTCTCCGGCGAAGCTCACCTGAATGTGGTCAATTTGAGTTTTTCTTCCGACGCCGCCGAGCGTCAAGCCGTTGATCTCATTGTCCGTGGCAAACGCAATGCCGCCAAACTCAATACGCACATACCGGAAGATGCCGCTTGAATCATCTGCGTTTGAGCCCCCGTACTGTGCATCAGTGTTGGGGTTTGCTGTTCCGAATCCCCCTTCTATTTGCTGCGATGTCGGCTTGTTCGTTGGAGCACTGCCAAGAATAAGGACCCCACCCCAGTCTCCAGGCTTTCGCGCACCCGGTGCCTTACCGCTCGTAAACACGATCGGCAATGCCGACGTGCCGTTTGCGTTGATTTTGCCGCCCCGTTTGATAACGAGTGTGCCTCCTGAGGCTGAATCTCCGGTGATTAACGTTCCAGGTTGAATCGTGATATTTGCGAGTGAATCGACGAAATACCAGCCCGTCAGGACATAGGTGGTGTCTTTGTAGAGCGTCCGCGAACCGGTTTGATGGAAGGGAACGCGGAAATTCGCCGCGCCCACTCCGGGCCCAATCGTGACAGATGGCCGCTGGGAGAACGCAATTCCCGAAGCCACGAGGGTCAGTAGCAGAAACTTTCGCATGAAAAACCTCCTTCGAACTAAACGGTGAATGGATGAAGTGATTTGTTGATTTTCAGAACGATTGAGAGATTTGGAGAGCGTACGTTGTGCCGGTGAATGTCCGCTCGTACAGAATATCGTCCCGCGTGAGGATGCGCGGCCCGTTGTTCAGGTTTTTGACCGTAAGCTTCATTTCGAAGCCTGTCCACACAGGTTGTGAAACGGAAATATCCACAAGATCTCTCGCCTCTTCATAGATGTCCGAGGCAAGGAACCCGACAGCGTCCATCCTGCGGCCGAACTTGTTGTAGAGAATATTCATGGACGTTCCCAATGTCGGTTCGACAAATAGCACAGAGACGTTCACCATGTACGGGGATTGTCCCTGCATCGGTCGGTAGGCCAAAAAAGAAGTCGTTTCCGTTGAATTGCCAATTGTCTGAACAAACTCCACTCTCGAGTCGATCTTTGTATAATTCCCGGTCAGGGAAAAATTTCCGAAATAACCGCCGAGAAAATCCATGGACTTCCTGACCTCAAATTCCCATCCCGAGTTGATCGCGAAATCTGAATTGACCCATGAACGCGTCCTCGTCGCCGTTTGGATAAGTTGTTCCTCGATGGCATCCGTGATTTCTTTCTTGAAATAGCTGACTGCGAGAAGTTCCCCGATGCCGGGAAACACTTCAATGCGAACGTCATAGTTTTTTGCAGACGAACGCCTGAGGTTCGGGTTCCCGCCGACAAGTTCATACTTGATGAAATCATAAAATCCCGTGGGCGCGAGCTCCCGGAATTCCGGCCTGTTGACGGAATGCGAATAAGCGAACCGGACGTTTGTAAAGTCATTCAGTATATATGTGAGGTTTGCCGATGGAAGAAAATCGGAGTTCTTCACTTCGGATGTTGAAGTGGGCCCTCCGGGAACCAGGGTTTTCGGGACATCCACCGTTTGCCTGGACTGCTCCCATCGACCTCCTCCGACAAACCGGAATCGTTCCCGTAGCACCTCGAACGGAACGTCGGCCATCAGATAGCCGGCAAACAAACTCTGATGCCCGTCATATGTGTCGGATGCCTTGGAGGATTCTTCGAAAAGGAATTTGCCCGAGCCAAAGTTGTCGCTTGAATAGATCTTCTCGAGCGGAAGCGTTGTCAGGGCGGCTGTAGCCCCGCCGCTGTAGTCCGCCCTCACAAGGAAATACCGGATGTTGTAGTCGGTTTTCTTTGTTTCTGTAAGAAGCCCGGCTTTCAACTTGATCGTCTCAACCGGAAGCGTGATATCGAATCCGCCGGATGTGATCCGGTCGTGCAATTTGGACCAGGATCTTCTGTTCGTCGCAGCCTCAAACGTGTCATTCGTTCCCAGGAGCCGGTAGTACGCCACCTCTTTTCGATCGGGGACTTCGCTCTTCGAAACAGACATCGAAGCGCGCCAATCCACGGAGAGGCCTCCGGAAATCAGGGAATGCTCTCCCGTCACCTGACCGGTGTACATGGAGCGCTGATTCCAGTTGAGAATCGTGTATTTGTTTTCGAGGGATGTGTTGAGGTCTTCCGAGAGAAACGTATGCACCTGATCTTCGGCCGTCTGTGTGTAACTGTTCTTGAAGCTCACTTTGTTGGTTCCGCCGAACTTATAACTGACATTTGCCAGGGCGCCAAGAAGCACGGAAAAATCATCCCGAAATCCCGTGTTATGTCTTCCGCTCGCAACATCGTTGATGAGTTTGTCGTTTCTTTGAAATGAGCTTCGATAGCTTCCGGCAGCGATAAATCCGAGTTGCGACGCTTCTCCGTCGACATCCTCGATCAGACCTCCGTATGCAAGAGAGAGCGAGTTATTCGTAGGAGCCCGGAACGCCCTCGGTGCCCAGTTGTTCGGAAGAGACCGTGCCAGCATTTCGCCGAGGGAGCCGTTATCCGGAAATGAACGCGACCCGTTATCAAGTCCTAACCAGTCGGATGTTCCGCCGATCGACCCGAGCACTTCCGTAGAAGTCGTAAGGGAGTTATATGCTGAAGCAAGGCTCACGCGCAGCGTTGACCGATCCGGAAAATCAAGCGTGTTCAATTGGACCAGACCGCCGGTAAAGTCGCCAGGGAGTTCGGGCGTGGCACTTTTCACGACAACCATGTTTTCGAGAAGGTTCGCGGGCACCATGTCGAACGAAAAACTCTTCTTATCCGCATCGGTGCTCGTAACGGAAGTTCCATTTAACATCGTCTGGTTATACCGATCTGTGACCCCCCGGACAAATACAAACTTGTTATCCACAATCGAAATTCCCGTCAGTCGCTTGAGCGCGTCGCTGGAGGTTGCGTCGGGAGTCCGTTTGATTTGTTCGGCGCTCACGGCGTCGCTGATCATGCTCGCTTTCTTCTGCTTTGAGAGCATGGCGCTCTCGTACGAGAGTCGGACTTTCGCTTCGACGACGACTTCCTCGCCCTGCACAGCCTCGGGCGTGAGGGCGACATCCATCGTGAGTTGAACTCCTTCTTCGACCTGAACCTGTGTGATTCTCTTTCTGGAGTAGGAAATTGCGGATACGACAAGCGTGTGCGTTCCGGGGTCCACGTTCGTGATCAGATACTTGCCCTCAATGTCTGTTGCGGCTCCTCTCA